>NZ_JAVKEW010000020.1:0-18978 GCF_040226375.1 Coleofasciculus sp. G2-EDA-02
TTGGGGTCTGCATTCCACCTGTTTCATTACTTACTTGAGGCGTGACCGGACTCCGAAGAGTCTTTTCCATGAGGGCATGGGGTGTGAATCCCATGGGGGAGTCGGCTCCCCGTACTAAACGACCTTTTCAGGTCGCGCAGGTTTATTCCTAGCTGTGTGGCTACTTTCGTGATTATGTTTGCCGCCCCATTGCAGTCGGCATTAATCAATTGACCGCCAGATGTTCTATAAAGTCCACGTTTCACTCTTGTACCCGATGGTGTCCATCCTACGGGTTTTTCACCGTGCTTCGGTAGTGAATCACCATCCAAGAATGACGCTTGACTTGTATAAGCTTCCTCTGTCAAGGTCAATATAATCCCGTATTCCTCGCAAAGCTGCTTGAGACGCTCAATCAGCCTGCCCGTGGGGATGGGCATGAAGTTTTGATTACCCCGTTTGCCCATTTGGGGGCTATGCTTGTGCCCCTCGTTCCAGCCAATAACCAGATTGCCGATCCCGTCAGCCAAACACCGATTAACGATGAACCGTGCCGCTTTATTGATGGCGTCCCTCATTTGGTTATTCCGCTTGCGCTGTACCCGGTCTAGGTTACCATCCCAATAGAATTCGGGCTTACCCTGTTTGTACTTAGCTACCAAGCGGCAATAGCCCTGATTCATTGACTTGAGCTTGCACCCATCAACAATTAGGCTCTTCCCTTGGGTTGATACTCCAGTTAACCAATTGGTGCCGCCGTGGTCAAACCCCCAGGCTTGAGAGTAATCCAGATTGAGGTTGACTTTGACTGGTTTTTTCCCGTCGTCTATCACCCAATCAAGCCAAAACTCACCAAGCCAAGGACGAATCGTTACTTCTTTGACCCAATCCGAGTCAATGAATTCTGGTAATGGTAGCGGGTTAAGTTTAAGTTCCTTGTCTAACTCCGGGTAAGTCGTGCGACACCTGTAAAGCTTCCAGCCACACCGGAATTCATCGCTCCGCCAATAAAAGGCAAGAGCATTGGGCTGTTTTTCCCTCCACTGATAATGAGTCTGCCTGGTGTAATAAATCGCACAATTAATTAGGCTATTTGCGTTTTGACACTGGTTCACCCAATAGGCTTTCTCTTCATCCGCAAACTTGGCTTTAATCGGAATAGTTCGATACAGTTCAATCACCTCCTTTGTTGCTTTCTATTGTACAATAAAAAGGCAAGTTAATGCCACGAAACGCCAGGTTAAAACCTGGTTTAAAGCTTTCATCCCCTGCTTAAAAGACGGGGGTTCTCAGCTTCAGTTATGATAGTAGGGGTATTCTCGCCAGAGCGGGATAAACGATCGCTACATCCATGAAATCAAGTGGGTTATTTTTTGTCATGGAATGCCTAAATTTCCCTGACGGTGGCGTTCTCTGGCGTTCAGTCCGAGAAGATATAGCAGTTGACTTAAAAAAAAATTTATCCTTCGTCTTGGGAAGACGCAGGGCACAATCATGGATTCAACAGGGGGGTTTGGGTAATAAATCTGTAGAGGTGTCCAATGATTTATAGCGCTTCGCTAGGCGTGTATTTACACATTAGAGAGGGATGCTTGATCAGGAGGGATTTAGAACAATTGTACTGTAACTACGCGAGAGCGAACTGCTATAGTTACAGTTACTCAGCCCTGACCCGATCCCCAACTTCTGCAAGAAGTTGGGGATCTAATTCCTTACCACTCAGCAATATTTTTAAAGCTACCTTGTTTAACAATAATGTGGCGATTGCTATCAAAGCTAATCTTGCCCTGATTTTTTAACTTGTTCAAGAGTCGGGTGACGGTAACACGAGTCGTACCGATGGCATTGGCAAGGTTTTGGTGAGTCATGCGTATCTTCAAACGAGTCCCTTCGGGTACAGGGTGACCCATTTCCTGTTGCATCAACAGCAACAAGTGTTGTAAACGATCTTCAACTCGACGCTGACCCGCGATGGCTAGGAGTGCCTCACTTTGGCGTATCCGGTGTATAACTTGCGGTAATATTACCTGAGCCAATCGAGGTGAAGCATTAATCTCTTCTAAAGAAAACCAAATCAGATGCACGTCAGACAATGCTATAGCTTGGTAAGCACTCAGTAGAGAAAACCAACGACCAAAAAACATTGAAGGTTCTGCCCAACCAAGCCACACCTCTTCTCCATTTTGGCAAAGAGTACTCAGCTGAACTACTCCTAGAGAGACTTGCCAAACTCCTTGAGCAATTATGGGAATTTTGTCCCCTTTAGCATAAAAATGCAATCGACGTGAATCTTGGAGTTCGGCTTGACCAAAAGATTGAGTCGGGTTTACGTCCAAAACGGCTCTGGAAGTTGGAATCATGAGCTGCAACTCTCTCCAGCCAGATTTTCACAAGCTGGTATAGCAGGGCAGCTCTACTATAAGCAATCAAGGTAAAGGCTCGGTAATCAAAAGATTAAGTCAATTAAATATTTTATTTTTATGAGGTATTTATTCTAGTTGTCATGTTGTGTGTCTTCGACACTAACAGGTGAGGGATAAGTTGTGGTGGTAAGCGGGTGTACAACGATTAGACGCAAGTCCTGGCGGGTTTCGGGATGGAGATATCGTTCCTGGAGCGTTCGCCATTCCTGCCATAATTGATAACGATTGCCACTCAACTCCTCTACTAGGGTTGGTAGTTCCTTCTTAATTTCTAAGTGTAGACAATCCGATAGAAATTCTGCCAAGACGAAACTATCTTGAATTTGCCCCAAAGTACCCTGAATAGATTTAATCTCTTTCACATAATCCTGATAGGGCGTATCATAAAATTCAGTAAATAATTCCATTTGATAGCGCACTCGTTTAGCTTGTTTCCGCAAACTGTGCAACACTGAACTCTGGCTACTTAAGAGTTCAACGACATTCTCTAAACTCAAATCCTGAGCCACCTGCTTCTGTCCGTCTGAGAATTCTACGCCCATCAACCATGCGGGGTGGAGGAAAAACTGACTCACAAACGGTAACAGTAAGTCAGGCAAAATCTGATCAATGGGAAATTCGGCAAAAATTCCGTAAGTCGGCGTCTGTAACCAATCTTGAAATGCCAGTTTCATTTCCTGATAGGGTTTGTCTTTGAGGGTTTTCTGAACCTGAACTAAGACATGGTGACGCCGCTTTGCTAAGGTGGCTAATACTTTTTTGCCGATTTTTTGTTCAGAGTTGGGCAAAGTGGGCAGATACTGATTTTGCAGCGCATCTTGCATGATGTCTAAATCCCGCAGTTGTCCCAGCCGTCGCGCTACTTTAGTAATCTTTTTCTCCCTAGCGGCTTTGGGTAATACCAAGGCAGGCTCAAAACCTTTCACTACTGTTCGTAACCGTCGCATCCCTACACGCATTTGGTGTAGCGCTTCAGGATCTTTATCCTTGAGAACATCAGTTTCATACTGAATGGTTCTCTGGAAATGTTTTTCAATAGCTAGATAAGCCCAATAGCCCAAGAGCTTTGGGTTTGATGAGGGAGTGGTTATCATCTGTATGGTGTGCGGTAGACATCCGGCACGTTTGCCCCTAGGGAACAACATAGGGGTAAACGTTTGTTTTTCTGAAAATTTGTATCATGATATCATACCATACTCGTGACTAAAAAATTGTTATCTCCACTACCTAATGACAGGAAAGTGAACATCTGGGGGATGATTTGTGATCGGAATCGGCTGCCTCGGCAAATTTTGCCATGAATCATACCTTGCCGGATCTGGCATCTAAGGATTATCTTTAAAGGATGAGTTGTCTCAACATGGCTTCTTGCCATCCTTTGGGCTAATCAAAGTCAGCCTTTTGGCGACGTATAGTCTGAGGGGATCTCGAATCGGGAGACAGATGGCTATTTAAGGAAGCCCTTTGATCACGACTGACAATTGGGCGATCAGTTACAAACAACTAGCTAACGCAATCCAACTCCAACGGTATGACGCCTCCTCAAGACTTGGGAGCAGCAGTAAAATTCACTAGGGCATTAGCAACCAGCGACTTTTCTAGCTTAATGCCCAGACCTGGTTGGCATGAAAACTCATCGTCAGGAAAAGGCTTTTTGTAGCGGTGGGAATAACTAATATCAGCGAGCAGTTATCTCCTAGTTGATGCTCAGGATATTGATTATCTTTATATCTCTTAAACCGCGTTTACATTCAAAACCGTAGTTTTCCCCTGAGAAAAAACTCCAGTTTTCTCAATGGACGAGGTTGAGATGAGGTATTCGCTGATCACTTATTTATACCGCACTGACCTCAGAGATTGGTAGAAACAAAACCGTGAATTGGCGATGAGTTATACCTATTATTTCTGCTTTAGTTATGCCAAATTTTGGAGGTGATAAAAACGGATTCGCCACAAGCTGATTTATGTTCATAAATTTGAATTAAAAACGACAGTTTGATGAATCAATAACGATTGGTATATCGAATTAGTCCAGAAACTGTGGCATCCATTATCTAAGCGTTTTATCGGGAGATGGAATTAACTGAAATCTAGATTCCAACCCTAAACTGAACAAATTTACCATTTTTTAGACTGCCCATTTATTGAGGGCAATTTTATATTTTTTTGGATTCATCCATGATTTTATTTATGGAGAAGGTGAATCCTAATTTATAGAATGCAAGTTGACACCATAATGGATAGCCTGTAGCCAAACCAAAGCCATAAAACCAGGCAGTTTTTATGAAATCAATTCAATGTTTAAGTAAATCCCAACTTCTGAGTTTGCACGAAACGGGAGAACGAAATTTTTCCGGAGTTAATTTGATGGGAACCGATTTAACTGAAGCGAATCTGAGTCGCATTAATTTGAGTGCTGCCCATTTGCAGCGAGCTAATTTAGCCAAAGCTAAACTGATTGGTGTTCAGCTTAAGGATGCAGATTTAAGCAAAGCTAATCTTAAGAACGCACTATTGATTGAAGCCACGCTTTGCCAAGCTAATATGACTGCTGCAATTTTCCGGGAAGCTGATTTGAGTGGTGCGATTTTCAGTGGCGCTACCCTAATCGACGCGGATTTGCGACATGCTACATTAATTGGCACCAGTTTCATCGATGCCAAAATGAAACGAGCCAAACTGGCAAAGGCAAACTGTACGGGAGCCACCTTCAGTCGTGCTAGTCTCAAAGCCGCCGATTTGAAGGGTGCTACGTTAAATCGAGCCATTCTCAGCGAAGCCGACTTAAGGGGAGCTAACCTGACGGGCGCTTACTTAATTCGAGCCTATTTACATCGGGTAGATTTGCGAGATGCTAATTTGACAGAGGCTGACTTGAGTGATGCAAATCTCAAGGGCGCTGATCTGAGTCATGCCAATTTGTCAAGGGCTGACTTGAGTGGTGCGAATCTGAGTCAAGCGAATCTTACGGGGGCTAATCTGACTGACGCCCACTTGCCAAACGCGAATCTCAGTCTCGCCAATCTGAGTGGATTGCTCCTCAAAAAAGCCAATTTGCAGAGCGCCCAACTCAGCAAAGCCAACCTGAACCGAGCTAATTTATATAAAGCCAATTTGTCAGGGGCTAATTTGCTAGAGGCAAACTTAGACCATGCTAACTTAGCTCAGTCAAATCTAAAGCGAGCGGGTTTACTTCTGGCTTATTTAACTAATGCTAACTTGAGTCATGCTAATCTCAAGGGGGCTAACTTAATTGGCGCGAATTTAATGGGAGCGGATTTAAGTAATGCTTCCTTAGCCGGAACTATCATGCCCAATGGTAGGATACACTCCTAGAGCGTCCTCTAAACCGAGGTGGATTCCAGAATTTGAAGCAATCCATGTCGGACGCCATAAAAAACTCGCTCAATGAGAATTCGTTCATGCTCCTTTAAACTATCTTTATAAAGTAAAGCACAGTTTAAAAATTGCTGGTCGGAGGGGGTGATGAAGCGATTCATTAAAATTTGAGTCACTAAATCTTCGATATTTGTATGAGGCAGAGTAACGTTCATTGACTTCAGAAATATTAAATTCTTTTTGTTGTCATAATTATGAATGATTTTCTATGTCAATCTTGTGATCGTTCTAAAATATAGTTTGTGATTTTTCTAAAAAGCAAATCGTGATCTGTGATCAAGTTATGTAGTGATATAGGTCACAAATGAGAGAAAATCTAAACTGGGAAGTAGCGATCGCAGGTGGGTGAGGAATGGTGGGAATTCCCTGTGAGAGAGGGGACTTGGCTGGAAAAGGCGCGATCGCAACCTTAACAACACCAGTCCACTCATTAGGTAAACCCGCCCTCTACTCAACCGGAAAGAGGGCGGGTTTAATTAAGTTATCAGTTTTTGCCAAAGGTTATCGGTGAAACCCGCCCCTACAGACGCGCCATAATACGTCTCCACATCTTTATAATAAGAATAATTAGCTGAACTCACAAGGCTCGAATATCTTAATTTTATGTGCTAGTTCAGCGGGAATTCAAAAATAGCTAATTATTCTCTTTCTTGATCTGGAACATAACGTTTGGCAGTTATTCCACCGTGACTGATTTTGCCAAATTCCTAGGTTGATCCACATCTAAACCCCGTCGCGCCGCAATATGATATGCCAAAAGCTGTAATGGAATCACCGCCAGAATCGGAGAGAGTAATTCCTCGACGACAGGCACTGATAATAAAATATCAAAGGTTTGAGCGGCTTCTGGATCATCCATGGGTGTCACCCCAATCAATCGCGCATCCCTTGCTTTGGCTTCTTGGGCATTGGATAGCACCTTTTCATATACAGTACCAGGCATCGCGATCGCAACCACGGGAACTTTGGCATCCAATAGGGCAATCGGTCCGTGTTTCATCTCCCCCGCCGGATACCCTTCAGCGTGAATATAGCTAACTTCCTTAAGTTTCAGCGCCCCTTCTAAGGCAATGGGAAAATTAATTCCGCGCCCTAAAAAGATAAAATCTTGAGTTTCGGCAAACTCAGTGGCTAACTCTCCAATATAATGCTCCTGACTGGATAGGACTAATTCAATCTGGGAGGGAAGTTGGCGCAACCCTTCAATAATTTCGGCAATCCGCGACGGGGGTAGAGTTTGGCGTCGATAGGCTAAATCTAGGGCTAAACAGTAAAATGTCACTAACTGGGTGACAAAAGTTTTAGTGGCGGCGACACCGATTTCCATTCCGGCATAAGTTTCAATAATATGCGGTACTAAATGCGCCAGGGAACTTTCTGAACGATTGGTAATCCCCACCAATCGCGGCTGATACTCTACTCCTAAACCACTGCGTCGCCGTGTTTCCATCTCTAACGCGGCTAAGGTATCAGCAGTTTCTCCGGATTGGGTGACGCCAATGGTGAGGGTATTGCGCGTCAGAGGTGAGGGGGCATAGCGGAATTCTGAGGCATATTGTACCATCGTGGGAATTCCGGCTAATTGTTCTAACAGGTATTTCCCCACCAGACTGGCGTGCCAACTGGTGCCACATGCCAATATCTGAACCTGTTCTAAGTTCTCATACAAGGATTCGGGAAGTCCCAATTGTATCGGCGTGGTTGTGGATGGGGTTTCTCCGGCGACTTGGTTTTGATCCGGTATTGGGGTAATGCCATCCTTTTCTCCCACAGACCAATTACTGTTAACATAAGCCTCTAAACAGGTTCGCACCACACCCGGTTGCTCGAAAATTTCTTTGAGCATGAAATGACGGAATCCCTGTTTTTCCACTTGTACGGGATTCCAGTTGAGGGTGCGGGGGAATTTGCGAAGACGTTCCCCGTTAAAGTTGTAGACTTCTGCCCCTAGGGGGGTTAACCGTGCTAGTTCCCCATTTTCTAGGTTCAACACCGCATGGGTGTGGGGGACAAGGGCGGGGGTATCGGAGGCGCAGAAGAATTCCCCTTGACCAAATCCTAGGATTAAAGGAGCCTGTTGTCGTGCGACAATGAGTTCATCGGGATAGTCTGCACAAATAAGTGCGATCGCAAACGCACCTTGGAGTTGATTCACCGCTTGGCGCACGGCGTCTAGCAGTGCATTCGGGTTTTGAAAATCAGGGGTTGATGGTTCGGGGAGAAATTCGGCAATCAGGTGGGGAATCACTTCGGTATCCGTATCAGAACGGAATTCATGTCCCCGTTTTTTTAAGTCTTCCCGTAATTCCCGATAGTTTTCCACGATGCCATTTTGCACCACGGCTACGCGATGATGGGTGTCGGTATGGGGGTGGGCGTTGTATTCTTCGGGTTTCCCGTGAGTTGCCCAACGGGTATGCCCAATACCGAGTCTGGCTTGGTTGTCGGTGCGTTCCAGTTTTTCCCGTAAATTATAGAGTTTGCCCTTAGCGCGAACGCACTGAATTTTTCCTTCCCCGACGGTGGCAATTCCTGCAGAATCATAGCCTCGATATTCGAGTCGTTCTAACCCTGCCATTAAAATATCTGTCGCTGCTTGCGTGCCGATATAGCCGACGATTCCACACATTGAACCGCTCCCTCCTCAAACATGATGCCTTAAACATCTTATGCGATTTGACATCCTCCCCACCCTGCTTGCGAGTCGTGGTGGGGATTCCCATTATTACTGACGGGGTTTCCTGGCTGTAGGAGGGACACGACATGTCGTGTCCCTCCCAAATTTGCCTTTTTGTATCTCAATTTACTGAAAAATTGGCAATTCTTGAGTAAGGACACAGCAGCATTACCATGCAAGCGATCGCTTGCATCCTAATGCAGCCATACCCCTACAATGATATAGACTGATTTTCAAGATACCCTTAGTAGGCAAGACCCATACTGCGGGTGGTTTCAGCGCCAAGATAAACTCGAACGCTCAAGAAATCGGTCGGACAAGCGGTTTCGCAGCGCTTGCAACCGATGCAATCTTCGGTACGTGGAGAAGAGGCAATCTGACCAGCTTTACAGCCATCCCAGGGTACCATCTCCAACACATCGAGGGGACAAGCCCGCACACATTGGGTGCAACCAATGCAAGTGTCGTAAATTTTGACGCTATGAGACATAGAATAACGACTCCAAACGAGAGTTATCGGTGATTGATTTAGATATCCTCCCCACGCTAATCCCAATTAGGGATACTCAGGGATTCTAATGGCATACCGTTTACCTGATGACTCAGGTAAGCTGATCACAGCCCCAACTTTTGACAAGCCCCCGTTAATCCCTATTCAGGTTAACGGTAGGTTCTGTGACAGTACGCAATCTATTATTGCAGATGGATCTGCTCACACACGGGCGATCGCTCTCGCCGTCTAATCAAAGATGATCACAGGAGTCTTCTCGCCGATCGCGGTAAAACAGACAATGGATTAAGGCTTAGTTTACCGCAGCCCTCTCATCTGTTTGAGCATTAAGTTACAGAACTTTAAACTCTGTAACATCTGAGGTGAACTGAAAACGGATACATAAAGAATAACGGCACAAAAGTCAAGTTAGATTATGTCATCAATTCTAGAAAACAAAGATCAAAACCATCCGCAAGAAAAGAGCGATCGCGCGATCGTGGATAGTCTATTGAAAATAAAAGCTGATCCGACGGATTACCAGTTGACGGAATTGGCGCGGTTACGGATTCGCTATTCTCGGTTTCCTGGCGCTAGGGAGATTCAACAGGGGCTTGAGCGGATTCTTCAGCAGTGGAATTTGACAGAAGAAGAGTTATTTGAGTTAACCCGTCAAATTCACAGCCAAGGTCAAGTTTACAAGCAACCCCAGTCTGTAGATAGCCAAGATGACTGGACTTAGAATTAAGCTATCATTACATTTATCTGATAGTTGAGACTTTCCATCGCCCCTGACCCTCACTCTGTATCCACCGATTGCTTTTTGGGGATTGGCGGCAATTTTTTCAGGATATGTTGATGGTGATTGAGTCGATGTTCAGACTTAACCAACTCCTCATTAATGGATGCCAGATCATGCTCACGGGATTGATCCACTACCTTAACCGCCGCTGTTGTAATTTCAGCACTGGCGGCTTCTACAACTTGTGCTACTTCGATTTGGTGTTCTAACTGTTCCGTGGAGGAGACAAGTTCACTCAATCCGTTGACTAACTCTTTGAGATTTTCACGGAACCTAGGATCACCAGTTAAATCTTCCAAATCTGATGTAATCTTTTGCGTATTTTCAAAGGTTACCCGTGCTGAGTCTAATAGCTGTTGCAATACTATAGCAGTGCTGGGACTGTCCAACGAATTAGAGAGATCGCGCAAATCAGCAGATACCTCAGTCGCATTAGCGGAGAGGGTAGCTAAATTTTCGGAGGCGGTTTCAACGTTTTCGATGATGTTGCTGATATCCGCTTGATCGACTCGTGCATTCACTAAATCAATAGTCGTGTTGACATTTTCTAGGGTAGGTTTCAAGTCGCCTAACAGAACGCGCAACTGATCGCTGCTTTCACTAACACTGGCTAAAGTTCCGCCTAAAACCGCCCGATTTCTGCTGACTAAATCATTCGTTGAGGCAATTAATCGATTGAGTTGCACGGCTGTCTGGCTAAATTGATCCGCCGTATTGCCAATGCGTTGAGTCGTCTGGGTAGCCGCCGTCGTAATCGCATCAGACGCCTGAGAAAAGCCGCCGACTTCTTGGCGCACGGAACGAGATAATAAGGATAATTCACCCGCAAGTTGAGCGATGCCACTGGCGGCGAGGGAGGCATTTTGGGCGAGATCGTTAATATTATTAAAAAATTGGGGATCGGTGTAGATGGTGGTTAAGCGCTCAGTATTGCGGAGAAGTTCAACAAAGCTCACCCCAATCTCACCCTGAATCCGCTCACCGCTACAAATAATCACATCCGAATTACATTCAGGATTCAGAGGTTCCATCGACTGGATATTAGGGGAAAATTCCCGAAGTGGGGTAATGTCTACCGAGGTTTCACCAATTAAACCTGATTGATTGGCTTCAATGGCGACATCCTCTGGGATCACTAAGTCTTCTGATTCAATTTCGATGATGACATCAACGCCATTGGTTGTGGCTTGAATATCCGTAATGTTGCCCACATCAACCCCGCGATAGCGCACAGTGGCACCTTCTTTCATCCCGGCGACGTCAGGAAAGTTAACGACAAAGCTGTAACTGCGATCGCCAAACTTCAAACCCCGAATCCAAACCACCAAGCCGACAAACACTGCCAATCCAACTAGAATTAATAAGCCAACGGAGCCTTCTCGAACGGTTCGCGATCGCATGGTTTCTCCTCACTGTACCCTTAAGTGGTGAATTGAGGGGCATTTGCCTGGATAGACGGTAATGACAAATGACCGATCAAGCCCTTGCCTTTATCTTACCAGGGGGTTTGGGGGAGTTGTCAGACCCACGCTGTAATTTTATTCAGCGTTGGGATACACAACTCCCCCAAGTTAATTTAGGTGGATCGATGTCACCCAAATTAACATTTAACGGTGTTGCGTTAGCCTGTAAATGTTGTATAATCAGTATATGCACCAATAAACACCGATGCTGACACTTAACTATTGCTACCGCATCTATCCAGACGCGAATCAACAGGAAATCCTCCTTGATTGGATGGAGATTTGCCGGAAAGCGTACAACTACGCTCTTAGGCAAATCAAAGATTGGTGCAATAGTAGAAAGTGTATAATCGATAGATGCTCTATCGAAAAAGAGTACATCATCCCGGCTGATGCTCTGTTCCCCAACGAAACCAGTCAGCTTAATAAGTTGCCCAAGGCAAAGAAGGAATTCCCTCGATTGAGCGAAGTTCCTTCTCAGGTTCTCCAGCAAGCTATTAAACAACTGCACAGGGCTTGGAAACACTTCCAACACAGAGGGTTTGGTTTTCCCAGATTCAAAAAGGTTGGGCAGTTCAAATCGTTACTGTTTCCTCAGTTCAAGGAAAATCCGGTAACAAAGGAGCATATATTGCTACCCAAGCTGGGGATAATCCCAATTACTCTGCACCGTCCTATCCCCTCTGGATTCACGGTGAAACAGGTTCGTATTATCAGGAAAGCCGATAAATGGTACGCCTCTATCAATATTCAGTGTGATGTCTGTGTCCCAGACCATAAACCACATGGGTATCCCATCGGTGTTGATATTGGGTTAGAGAAGTTTTTAGCAACTTCTGAAGGCACTCTTGTAAAACCTCCCAGGTTTTTTGCACAGCTACAAGGCAAGTTGAAATTACTGCAACGCAGGCTAAGCAGGAAACAAAAGAGGTCAAAAAATTACGAGAAAGCCCGAATTAAGGTGGCTCTATTACACCACAAAATCGACAACACTCGCAAAGACTTCCATTTCAAACAAGCTCATGCCTTGTGCGATGAGGGTGACATGATCTTCATGGAAGACCTTGATTACCGCATCACCGCTAAAGGGTTCCTGGGAAAACAGATGTTAGATGGTGGCTTTGGTCAGTTCCGTGCCATCACTGAGTACATCTGCTTCAAACGTGGAAAGTTCTTTGCTGTTGTCGATGCTAGAGGCACATCAGGGGAGTGTCCTAATTGTGGTGGTGAAGTCAAAAAAGACCTGAGTGTAAGGATTCATCAATGTCCGAATTGTAACTATACGACGGACAGAGATGTTGCCAGTGGTCAGGTGATTAGAAATCGAGGGATAACCCTCATTAGTACTGTCGGGCAGACAGGAATGGAAACTGCCTGTGAAGTCGGTCTACTCGGGACGAAGGGAACTTCGTCTAGGCAAGTGGCGAAACCCCGTAAGGGAACAAGCAGGAAAGCTAAGTCGTGAGGCTTCCAAGCCTACACCGAATCAAGATTACGGTGTAGGAGGATGTCACCCTAACCAACCACCTGAATCGGTCCGCTAGTACTGGCACTAAAAAATTGTCGCACCAGAGGATTATCGGTTGTATCAATCTCGCTGATATGACCTTGCCACTGTACCTTGCCTTTGTAGAGAAAAACAACTCGGTCTGTGGTATTGCGAATGGTACTCTCTTGGTGAGTCACCATAACATGAGTCTTACATCCGCCTTGAGCACATTGAAGTTGACGGACTAAATCCTCAATCACAGTAGAAGCGATGGGGTCAAGTCCAGCAGTCGGTTCATCGTAGAGTAAGATTTCTGGGTTATCTTGAGGATTATCGGGGTTGGTCATAATTGCCCGGGCAAAACTCACCCGCCGACGCATCCCCCCTGAGAGTTCAGCCGGATACTGATCACCAATTCCGGGTAACCCCACCATCTCTAGCTTTTCATCCACCAATTCCCGAATCCGCTCCTCAGACAGTTTAGAATGCTGGTAGAGGAAAAACCCCACATTTTCACGCACGGTGAGCGAGTCAAACAGAGCGGACTGCTGAAACACCATACCGATGCCTATTGGGTCTTTGGCATCTTCAATTAAACCCGAACGCTTTTGTCCTTGCACATAGATTTCACCTGCATCCAGTGGCATTAGACCCGCCATCATGCGTAGAATTGTAGACTTACCCGTTCCAGACGGTCCAATGATACCTAAGGCTTCACCCTGATAAATGGTCAGATCAACATTATCCAGGATAACGTTACCCCCAAAGGACTTGGATACTCCCTTTAGTTCAATCAGTGGTTCTTTCATAAGGAACTGTGGTTCATCCCATGAATTGGGAGGGGTAAAGCCGTTTCAACCTGTTCGCGGGAGTCTGGGTTGACATCCTCACAGCCATAGAAGTGGGGTGATTCCTACCAGTCGAACAGTTTTAATTTTGTCCGACTACTTACAATTAGCGATCGCGATCATGATTAACCTCGTTCCTACTGTCTTAGCGCAGGATCGTGCTACATGAGAACAAACACATCTTTATTTTGAGTAAGGGCGGGTTTTGTGTAAATGTTATCGGTATTTCATCTAAGGAAAGCATCTAAACCTCCCCCTACAGTAAATTTTCTCCCTATCCATCCCCACCGTCTAGTGCGGTGGGGATGGGCAGGGAGTTCATTAACGAGAACCACTCGCTGCCATAGCTGAATCCGCTTCTGATTCTGCCTCCAACCCAAATACACGACAGAAGGCTTTTTGCACTTTATAGCCTGAGTCAATCGACTCCAAGGGGTCTTTCCGCAAGCGGTGACGCAAGCATAACGTAATCACCCGACGAATATCATCGACTGTGACTTCCGTGCGCCCTTCAAAAGCAGCCAGAGCTTTGGCAGCACGGTTGGTGACAATATCCCCTCGCAATCCATCGACATCCAATTCTGAGCAAACCTCAGAAATATTCACCCGCAAGTCATAGTCCATTTCAACCTGGGGCAGTTGTGTCTGGGCGCTGACGATTTGCTGCTGCAAAGTCTCTTGGGACGCTTGGTGTTCTTTGATGTAATCCAATGGATTTTTGTCAAACGCCGCCCGTTCCTCCACAATTTTGACCCGCAGGGCTGGCTCTTTGACGGTGCGGATTTCCGCGTGCATACCAAAGCGATCAAGGAGTTGCGGACGCAGTTCTCCTTCTTCCGGGTTGCCAGAACCTACTAACACAAAACGAGCCGGATGGCGAATAGAAATGCCTTCTCGTTCGACTGTATTCCAGCCACTGGCAGCCGAGTCTAATAGCACATCAACTAGGTGATCGTCAAGTAAATTAACTTCATCCACATAGAGGATTCCGCGATTGGCTTTGGCTAACAGTCCGGGTTCAAAGGCTTTCACCCCTTCGGCTAATGCCTTTTCAATATCAATCGTGCCGCACACTCGGTCTTCAGTTGCCCCTAAAGGCAGATCAACCATCGGTACTTTTTTCTTAACGGTTGGAGCCGATTCTACTCCTCCATTACTATTCATCCACTCGGGTTCGTTGGGATCACTATTGAAGGGATCGTCGGCAACCACCTCAATTTCCGGCAACAAGTCAGCCAACGCCCGAATGGTGGTGGACTTACCCGTACCGCGATCGCCCATAATCATCACCCCACCAATTTTGGGGTCAATGACATTCAGCAGGAGAGCCAGCTTCATTTCTTCCTGACCCACAATGGCAGTGAACGGAAAAACGACGCGGCGAGCAGTCTTAGGGGCTTGGGCAGTCAGACTCACTTTGATTACCTGATAACCGATCTTCTAAATCACGCCTTTTATTGTGCCACAGAGGAGCCAATTTGTAGGGGCGGGTTTTACTGAGAACGTTTTGGAGACACCTCTGTCCCTATTCCAGCAACGGTGCTGCCAATAAGGAATAAACCTGACCATCAATCAAAAGGCGGGTAATTCCTTTGGCTTGTAGATAAGAACAGGTTTTCTGTAACATTTGCCCATCAGGAACTTTGATCACGCGCTGGGAACGGTTGGAAAAACGTCGTGCTACCCGATGATTATCAAAAACTGGCAAAGTTTGTTGCTGGACTTCCTCAGCCGGAATACGTCCCAAGTCACTAAATTCTCGCAGAGGTCGCGCAATTAACTCGGCTGCCCGGTCTATCACTAAATAACAGGGTTTTGGAAAAGAAGCTTGCGAAAGGGGTAATACCTGAACATTTACACCACTGGGGACATAAGTCGTGGTCAGAGGTTCTGGAGTAGCAATATCTTCCTCGTCTTCGTCCCAATCCTCATCTAAATCCTCATCTAAATCCATTAAATCTTCATCATCCAGCAACTTCTCTAAGGGGTTGGTTTCTACCTGCTCTATCTCTTCAATCAGGTCTTCTGAGTCTTCTGTATACCTTTGAGCTTCTGTGCGATTAAAGTCCAGAGGCAACTCACCTTGTTTTGCCGTGGACTCTATATCCAATTGATCGACGACAGAAGAACGCCTGCGCCGCCGACGTTGATTTGGATACTCAGATACTGACGATTCATCTTCTGATTCTTCGTCTTCTGATTCTATCGAGGGTTGGGGAGAGGGAGTAACCGAAAATTTAGGTTCAATCCGTTCCAATAGCTTGGGTTTTGGCTTCGCCCCTGATGTACCCGTCCCTGGCGTGCGATTGGCTCGCTTTTGCTGGATGAGTGTTTCATAGTCTGACTCTAACAAACTGCTTTTGAGCAGGCGGCTAATCGTTGAATTACTTACACCATAACGATCAGCCAGGGTTGAGGTGGTCTCTTCTGGCCGTCGATATAAGTTCAAAATATCTTTTTTGTCGGTTTCAGTTAGTTTTCTGGGACTCATAGCTAATTTTAAGTTCGCCGACGTGGACTGCGGCGAGAACGACTTGATACGTCATATTCCAGGGCAGCGCCTATGGCAAAAAGTACGGCACTAAATATAAAGAAGACGTCCAGGAGACCTCCACTTTCATATTCCTGACCACGAGCCTTAGCCAGAGCATCATAAACTTTAAACCCCATATCCGCAATGTAGAGGGAAAACGTTGCCGCTGCAATCATTCGCCATGATTGGGCAAAGCGCCCCCCCCAAAATGCTAACAAAAGTGTTGAGGCAATGATGAGTAGGAAGACATCGAAAACGATGTAGACAAAATTCAACGTTCTAGAGAGGGGACTTAGTGCTTTGTCCAGGGAAATCACCCAACTGGGCAAGTTTGTGGCTTCTGGAGCCTCAGCTGGAGGCGTTACAGCTAGTTCAGTTGGGCTAACTGCAACCTGTGGTACGGTAGAGGCAACCAATAGGGGAGATGGTGTTTCTGTTGCTTGCTCAGTTGTCAGCCACAGAGAAGTTTCAGCCTCTGACTCTACCGCTACAGGAGGAGCTAATAAAACCCAAACTGCCAAGGCAATACCCAAAGCGGCGATTAATCCCACCGTTAGCCATTGCTTCCACTCTAAGTTTAAGCGCCTCGGCAGAACGGCTAAAATCATGCCCCAACCAATACAGATATAAGAAATCACATAAAAGAAATCGGCAGGAGATACATCTGGATCAAGACCAAAATATAGCTCCCATATCCCAAATATCAAGTTAGCGATAAAGTAAAAAAACATACCCAAACCGATTCCCAGCCAGACATTGCGTCCACTGGCAATCTGGGGGCTACGCCAATTTCTATAGCAGAGTAAAGCAGCTCCTAAGAAGGGCAAACACTCTAGGATATACGTGCTAAAGGAGTACCAAAAGGGATAATCTTCTCCCGGTGCTTTGACGCTAAACAGTAGAAAAAACAACATGGACACGACTGCCCAAGCAATTCCTGCATAGACGATATTCTGACCGGTCAGTAGGGATTGAGTTCCAGATGACTTATCTACTGAGCTGCTCATAATGCTTTATTTTGAGATCCCTAACAATAGCAATTACACAGTACTTATTCTATAAACCTTAGCGGCTGATGCCCTAAAATGCCATCTTGAGGACTGTCTATGATACATTTATTTATCCAACGTCATCCATTATCGCCACAATTTCCCTAGGGGAGAGGATTTGAGCCACTCCATAAACTGACTTTGCTCAGTTGCTTGCATATCCTGCAAGATATCGCCCACTCCTTCGGCAAAATTCCCATTGCCAAAGTATTCCTTCCCCAAGCGATAGAGTTCCTGCAATAGCGTGATTAGATGGTGTTCTTCCCACGGCGGAACCTGTAGAGTGTTGAGGGGATCGACAGTCAGTAGGTGATTCACGGCTTCTGGCGAATCGGCTTGGGGAAAATGCCATTGTTGAAAGACTTCTGTGATATCCTTCTGAAATAATCCCGCTTGCCTATTCCCGAGCAAATCTTCCACATCGAGGTAAACCGTTTGCAGGAGTAGGAGACAGGCTTGGGTATAGGGAACAATTTTGGTATCTGGACTGCCTTCTGTACCCAGTTGCTCTAGACGGATTTTTCCCCACACACTAAAGCGGTCAGGTTCTTCTAGTAAAACACAAGCTTTTCCCTGATTATCCGTCAAATCTCGCCAAAAGGAGCGGGCTTCTTCTTCCTGATGAGCGCGAAACACGCTAATCAAGCGAAAGGTTTGCCCCTGATAAGTGAGAATCTGGATTTGCTGCTCTCGCTTCGGGTGCTGAATGCTAGAAATTTCAACATCCTGCCTTTTGAGAATAAACATAACACTGGCAAATGACTCCTGACCGGGCTAGGGTGGTGCTATAGGAAGGGCTGGAATTTAATTAACTATCTTGTTTGGGACTTGAGCGAGTGACACAGAAGCACAGCCAGGTTCGTTGGCGCTCTCGCTATTTCCCTAAACTGGCAACTCATCTGTTTTTCGCAGCTAGATACCTCTTCCATGCCCCAAGGTATGGGTGGGGTAGTTGACACAAGTATTGATCCGTTATGTTGGTTTATAGTAGTCTACCTTGACCTTAAGCTGCTTGAGTCTTTAGTTTCCTCAAATATCACCGAAAAGCACCGGGTACACATAAAAACCAATGTCGGTTACAATGCTACATCAACGATATCCTATATTTTTGCTACCCTGAACTAAAGTTAAGTTCAACAGCTATCCGCCTAACACTGGACAAATTTGGACAACACAACCATTCCATTGATGGATAGCCAGTCTCAGCAAACGCTACGTTATTAGGGTCATGGAATCTATGGGTGCTTGCCAGCTCATAGTTTAAAAGCCGTCTAGGTTTAAACAGGTGATTTAGGTATAGCCAGTGACCTAGGCACAACAAGCCTTAATAACATTGACGAGGCACAATTTACCCTGGAAACAGGAGTTTTCGTATTATGCGAGTTTTCGTAATCAACCAAAACTTGGAACCACTCTCTCCTTGCCACCCCGCCAAAGCCAGAAAGCTACTTTCTTGTGGTAAGGCAGCCGTGTGGAAGCGATACCCTTTTACCATCATCATGAAACAGGAGGTGAAAAATCCTGTTGTGAAAGAACATCGATTGAAAATTGACCCCGGTTCCCAAGTAACTGGACTAGCCATCTTAGAAGGAAACCGAGTCGTATTTGCGGCTGAGTTGACCCATCGCGGATTGGCAATAAAAGCAACTCTAGAGAGCCGTCGTGCTATTCGCCGGGGACGCCGGAACCGTCATACTCGATACCGCAAGCCTCGATGCAACCGCAAACGTCCCACCGACTGGTTGGCTCCTAGTCTCCAACATCGGGTAGACACTACTCTAACTTGGGTAAATCGGTTGAGAAAGTTGGCTCCAATTTCTTTTATT
>NZ_JAVKEW010000021.1:0-12490 GCF_040226375.1 Coleofasciculus sp. G2-EDA-02
TCATGTCTAGGAAGAGCGAAGCGTGACGCTTGCGCGATAGCGAGGAACGAGCGTCAGAATCTGGGCAGATGCTTCGCGTCACTCCGTTTCACTGCGTTTTGCTCAGCATGACAGATTCTACCTTAGACTGCAACTTGGTATAAGTTGACTTGTCAGGGTAACGCCTGTAATAGTCTCTCGGCAAAAAATAACAGATCAGTATTACCTGTGTGCTACTGATCTTAAACTGAGTGTGACACTCCTAATCCCCCAAGGCGATTATAAGAGTAGTAGATGTACCCCAGAGAGTTGCATGAGAGAGTGGCTCTCTTTTTTATTTGGGGATTGATACCAAATCCGCCTTTATTACCCCCTTTTGCCACGGCGATTGAAATCGCTGCTACACAAACAAAGTCCGCCTGCGCGGACTGGGTTATAACGGGGATAGCTAACCCGGATTTGTTATGATACCAAGTTGCGTTATAACGTGTCATGGGGGTTTCACTATTATCTTTTCGGTTGCACCAAAGATGTGACTAAACCCGCCCTAATTCAGGTAGAGCAAGGTTTAGGGAGAGGATGTCACCGATAGGCGCGACGGGGTAAAACCCGCGCTGATGCAATTGTCGGGGAACTTCCCCAATCAGCCATAACGTGCTATGAATAGGGGATATCTCATCTCAAGCCGCGATCGCACGATGTCTACCCCTAGTCACCCCCTCCCAAAACCGGAATTTCGTCGCGAACATCGCTTAGGACTCGTCGTTTATGGTGGTGTTTCTCTCGCCATTTATATGAATGGTATCTGCCGCGAATTCTATAATGCTGTACGGGGTCGAGGTATCTATAAGCTGATTAAAGCCCTAACTGATTCGGATATTGTTGTGGATATCCTCTCCGGAACCTCAGCCGGCGGTATTAATGGCGTGTTGCTGAGTTACGCCCTTGCCAATAGCACCAAAGACGCGGTTGTTGACTTTAAAGAATTTGGGCAAATTTGGCGTGAGAGTGGGAATATCCGCGAATTAATGCATCACCCCTCAACCCAGGAAACCCAACGGGAGTCGGTTTTGGATGGTGCGGGGTATTATCAAACAGCCCTAGCGGAAGCGTTTGAAAAAGGCATTTATAATCGCACGGATGCGCCAGAGGGGGAGTGGGTATCTGAGTTTAATGAACTCGATTTATTCGTCACCGGAACCGATATGCTGGGACGCATTTACCAGGTATTTGACGATACCGGTCAAGTCATTGAAGTCAAAAATCACCGCCAGATTTTTCGCCTCAAGCATCGTCAAGGACGCCACGAACCCTTTAATCCGAATAGTGACCCAGCAGATTTAACTCGAACTCCGGAACAAACCTATCAATCCCTGGCAAAACTCTGTCGAATTACCTCATGCTTTCCGGTGGCTTTTCCATCGGTTACTGTGGGATTAAAGGAAGATACAAATGATGTCGATCAGCGACTGATCCAATGGGGACAATTGGAGAATCGTGACTTACCCGAACAACGACCAAAAGAGGGTTATCAACTCCATTTTATTGATGGTGGAGTGTTGGATAATCGCCCGTTTAGTTATACGATTAAAGATATCTATTTTCGCACTGCTAACCGTCCCGTCGATCGCAAGCTGATTTATATCGACCCCAATCCCGATCGCTTCTTGGGGAATCCCAAATTTAATGCCATGGCGAAGCCTAGCACCTGGGAAGTGCTTCAGGATGCGTTAGTCGGACTCCCTACTTATGAAAGCATTAGCAACGATTTGGAGTTAATCCAAGCCCAAAACGATAAAATCTACCGCTATAATAGCTTACTCGCCAGTGTAGAAACAAAAGACCCAGCCCAACCGGGTACAGCTAACGAAATTACCGTTAATGAAGAGATTTACCTCCGCAGTCGCCTGATTGGTTTGCGCGATCGCATCCTCCCCCTGATTTTACGCATGGATCGAGAGCAAACCACGGCTTCAGGGAAGGATAAAAAAGTCATTTTAGATAAAACAGGACAACAGCTAATTGCGGGTATCACTAGCCCGACAGACCGTCAAGGTAAAGACATAATTCTTCAACAAGCCAGTCAGCAAATTCGTAATCTTGATATAGACTATGCCTTGAGGAAGCATTTCTATATTATTGATAAGCTCTTTAAACATCTCGATGAAACAACCGATATCGTTGAATATAATAAGCAGCGATTACTCGTCAGTCGGTTAAATAGACAACTTAAACTGCTAGAAGTTATTCGCTTTACCTTAGATACATTACTCAGTCATCCTCAAGTTAGTGAATCCTTCTACAGTTTACTAGAGAAAAGTTTAGAAAATTCGGATTCGGAAATTCAACAACAGTGGCGTAAGCAAGTCTATGATCGCCTCTTGCGTTTACACCGCTTCTTCTGGGATGCAGATGGTTTAGATGACCTCTCCCCATCCAACTTAGAGCAAAATCGCCTAGAGTTCGTTCCCGCCAACTTTTTTAAGACATTACCCACCGCTGCAGAACAGTTAGGATTAGAATTAGACCAGCTTCAGGAAAAACCGAGGGACTGGTTACCGCAAAAACAGATTTCCAGTATTATTGAACAATTCCAGCAAAAAATTCGCCAACTCGATAATGACCCATCACTCCTTAATCGTATTTGGTCGAGTCAAAAATATCAGGATAGCGAGCTGGACAACTGTAGTGAACTCTTCTGCTCCATTCTCTATCAAATTGATCAGGCATCAGAAACATTAATTAAAAATAGTAACCTCATTCATTGTGACGATATTCTCAATCGTTATCAAAATTTCTGTCACTTAGATCGGGTACTTTATCCCTTTGAATATTTAACCAATCTTTCCGAAAAAGATATCATTGAGACAATTCGCTTTAGTCCAGATGATGCTCAGCTAGGTTTAGGTAAGGGGAAAACCTTAGATGATAAATTAGCGGGGGATACCTTTCGAGCTTTTGGCGGATTTTTTAAAAAATCCTGGCGTTCCAATGATATGTTGTGGGGGCGATTGGATGGACTCAATCGCATTGTTGAAGCCTTAGTTACCCGTGAATCGGTGCAAAATTTTTCACGTTTTTTGGCGCGACAAAGCCACAAAGAAGGATGTACAGAAGATGAATACATCGAACAACTCATTCAAGACTGTTTCCCCGATTGCACAGTCAACACTCGCCAGAAACTCAAATCCCATCTTCGCCTATTAGCTGAGCCAAACCTGTCTGATGCAGCGATGCATATTATTTTAGACGATCTGGTGTTAGAAGGTCATCGATCAATCTTAATGACTGACTTAGAAACCGTGATTGAAGATGAAATCAGCGAACAATTAACCTGGAATCGCCAGCGGGTTAAACCGACTGATCCGGATGATGTGGAACGATTGCTGACTCAACTCGGTGATGAACCACCAAGCTATCAACCCGTTCCCGGTTATTTTGAGAAAACGGTGAATACTTTAGCAGCGGGAAAATTAGCCAAAGATGCTATTGGTAGGTTTTCGCCTCAAGCCAAAGAAGACTTTTTTCGCAATCAATACCGGATTGGTAAAGAAACTATTTTAAAAGATATTCCCGGAATTGTGCTGGCAAATCTTGCGACTCGTGCGGCTTTAATCCTGCGAGATATTATGATTACTACTCTAGGAAAGCGACGTGCGAATAAACTTCAAGGGCTTTTAAGCTATCAATTTGTAAATAAATCATTACAACTCGTCTATTGGTGGTTACAATTGAGAAGTCCAGCCGCGTTTCAAAGTCGCAATTTTATCGGAAAGCGACCGCTAATATTAATTTTACAGGTAATATTCCTACTTGTTGCGACTATTAGTGTGGTGATTACTGTCTCCAATTCGCCTATACCCACCGCTATCGCTCTCATTGCTATATTATTGTTTTGGTTACTAGGGTATGTTTTGAAAAAGTCTTAGTCATTCGTCATTCGTCAAGTATAGCAGTAGACACATCGATTAGGACTTTCCGAACTGTTGTAGAGACGTTGCATGCAACGTCTCTACCATAAGATGTGTCCTAACCTCTATGGCGATTGCTATAAATGGGAACGAGTAATTCAAACTTTTATGTTTATAAGTGCCGATTTTGTAACGCTTTCATTTCCTGTCGCACATCCACAACAATCTGTAACGCTTCATTAAGTAAACGTCCATGTTCCGTAGCTTGATCGCTAACTTGTAAAGCTGTCAATGCCATGAGATTATTATCAAATAGTTCAGAATTGTATTTGATAAATTTGGCATTTTCTCTCAAAATTCGTTCCGTTTTCAAAGCTCGAATAATATCGTCACGGGTTAACCGAAGTGCCTGAATGACTTGTCCTCGATTTTTTAATCTTACACCAGGATTGCCGACGGCTTCAATTTTATCATTAATATCAATGGCTTTAATCACCCGATTAAATCGGTTGACATCTTCAAACAGTCTGACTAAATTGCGACATTTGCGGCTAATGGCAATTTTGCGAATATCGTTTAAGAATAAAGTGATGGCAAGAATGGAAGGGACAGAAATTAATAACTTCAAATGTTCTGGAAAAACCTGTATCAGCACAAACCCAGTTAAACTAATCAGGAGTATAATCAAAAGGGTTTTAGCAATCTCTGCGATAAATTTGGGTAGAGTTGGGGGTTTCAGGAGGGTATGAACGCTTACTCCACTCAAATGTTTGAGTTCTCCTGGGGTAATTTCTAGTCCCTGTAAGTCAGGTCGCATCGTGGGTATGATAGTTTGACGTTAGCGATCCGGGTTCGGCTTAATCAGTGATACGCATAGTTGTATCTTCCTCTGTATTAGCACATAAAGTTGATTTCATCTTTGTAGTGGCGTGGCACACCTAATTTAGTGTATTAGAATTCTATCCAGAAACTGTAGGGGCGCATGGCGTGCGCCCATAAAATCTGCAAATCTAATCCATCATTTTAGCTGGGTCACGCCAGTAGGCTATCGAAACACTAGCAATCGGTGGTTCTTCAATGGTTGATTTTTGGAATATTACTCAGTGCAGAAGCATCAGTTAGTTCTTCCGCCGTTTCCTTTTTGACAACAGCGATTGTTCCGGCTGATTCCATTACGATCGCTTCTACGTCATCTAAAGAAGCAATTCTGTTTTCACGCACGGCGGCTAATAATTGTGTTTGCGTTACCCGTTGCGCTTGCATGGCTTTTCGTAAAAATTGACCTCGAAAGTAAAGCAGTGAGGGACTTGCTGTGATCAAGTTGTCGAATGGCGATGATCGAACAGTTAGCCATGAAACCAGGTATTGTAAGAAAAGTAACGTAAAGAATGCCGTGACACTTTCAGCTAACGATACACCTTTTGCCGTAATTAATCGTCCCAGGGTAGAACCGATGGCAATCGTAATTACAAAGTCAAAGGCATTCAACTGAGCTAACGCACGTTTGCCAGATATCCGCAGCAAGATGAGTAAACTGACATAGGCTAAGGTTCCGACAACAACGATGCGGATTAACGGTTCAATCCCTCCATAAAAGAAAACAACTTTGTCCATAATAGATAGTGATCGTTGATTTAACGTTTTTGGGTTGTGGCATCAGGCTCTAAAGTATTGGAGCAAAAGCTAGACTGTACTATGGGGCCACTTAAAGCTATTGCGTTCAACTAATCCTAAGAGCAACTTACGGCGATGGGTGAGATCATCGAGCGATCGCGCAAATTCCTCATCACTGACAACTGGAATCCCAGCTTGGCGCAATGCTGTCAGATCAGGAGCGGGCGGTAAATTATCGGCAGGATAAATGGAAGCGGATGCTAATGTCCTCAGGTAGCTCTGAACGGTTGCTCGCGCCGACTTGAGTAAAGCAGGAGCCGGACGATATGGCTCTTGTAGCCCATATCTCAAAATAGTCAACGTATCGTCTAGAATCGCCACCGCAGGCGCACTGTCTTCTTTAGGAGTTGCACCATGATAGCGGTGCAATATGGGGTAAGCAAGCTGTTGCTCGGTTAGTGTACCAAGTTGTGATGACATCGACATTAATTGCAAATCTAGTCCGGGAAACCCTTTGCCATCCCAGATGTTCAAAACGAACTCTTCGGCAGAATTCCCTAGTCCAGTAATTTGACTAGCCAACGATTGTTTAGTCGTTACACCTCCAATTACAGATAGTAAAAAGCTAACCACCATCGTGATCAGCAACATACCACTCAGCGTTGTAAAAGAAGTAGCAATCTCCCAGCCGCCACGACTGGGATAGATATCCCCGTTGCCCATCGTTGAAATAGTGAAGGCAACAAAATAGATGCGATCGATTAGAGTGCTTGGCTGTGGTTCTGGTGTACGGGCATAAACCAGGGATCTTGGATCAGCACTAAACATGATTACCCATCCCATCCAAAGCAACCCTACCCAGACAAACACCGTCACCGTTTGGATTAATGGACCGGCTAAACTCAGCCAATAATTGCGTTTGGTGCGAATCAACTTTCTCATCACCCACCAAACCCCATTGGTGATTTGATCGGTTACTGGACCTGCACCTCCATCTACCCATAGGGCTGTCCACAGCGCATCCACGAGCGATAAAAGCACCAAGAGCAGTCCGAGAATAAACAGTATAACGTTCACCGCGCCTTTAATCACCCACTAGCAAGACTTCATCCCTGTGTATTTTTGCCTGAAGCGCAATTTACCGAATCTAGCCAAAGACATAAATCTCAAATGCCAGAGCCTTTGGCATACAGTATTTCCATGAGTCATGTCTCTAAGGGAGCAGCGAGTTCTGCTGAAAACTAAATCGGGTACATAATTGGGCTATTATTCAGTCAGGAATTTTAACTTCTTCCCTGATCAGTTTTCTCGTACCACTTCATTAAAGGAGTCGCACTAATTCCATGTATGATGATAGATAGTACAACAGTTATGGACGTTATCCAAGCAATTCTGGCACCCAATTCTCCCTCTAAACTCTTGCCAAGAGCATAGGAAAGATAGTAGAGGGAGCCGACTCCTCGAACGCCAAACCAACCAAATAACCAGCGGGTTGTGGAGTGAAAGCGTGAGCGAGGTGACTTAGCAAAACCTAAGTTGATAGTGCTAATCCAAGCGCCTAAAGGTCGGATGACAAAAATTAATAACCCGGCGATGAGAAGGGCTTCGCCACCGAATTCGAGAATTGGCTCAATTCGCAGGAGGGAACCTAATAGGAGAATAGTTCCCACTTCCATCAATTTTTCAAGTTGTTCGGTGAATTCCAGTTGAGAAATTCGCCGATTATGATTATGAGAAATCCGCTGTACCATTAACCCAGCAACGAATACCGCTAAAAATCCGTAACCGTTAATGAGTTCTGTCAGCGCATAGGTTATTAAAATAATACTCAGACCAAGGAAGTCCTCCATTAACACATCAATGGGTCGAAATTTTTGGAGCTGATGCTGAATTTTCATAACTCCCTTTCCGACCAAAATACCCATGCCAATTCCAGCCGCGATCGCCCAAATTAAATCAACAAGAATCCATTGCTTTAACCAAACTTGCCAATTGTCGTTTTCTAACCAATAAATCCCAAAATAGACAAAGGGAAAAGCTAACGCATCGTTCAATCCCCCTTCAGAAGTCAGACCAAATCGCAACTCATCTCTATCTCCTATATGTGCCAATTGGACTTCTGACGCCAATACCGGGTCAGTTGGTGCGAGAATTGCCCCCAACAAAACAGCGGCTCCCCAGTTCAGGCTCAACAACCAATGGCTAATTACTGCTATGGCAAAAATTGAAATCGGCATTAGAAAAGCGATGAGCCGAATTGTTGAATTCCAAGCTCTTAGTCTCAGAAGGCGATTCATTTTTAAGCCGCAACTAAACAGAGAGACAATTACAACAAATTCTGTGACGCGCTCCAAAAATTCGGTTCGGAGCTGCAGTTGAATCAGATCAACTCCATGGGGACCGAGAAAAATTCCAACAACTAAGTAAATGAGAGCGTAAGAAAGAGGTAATCGCTTAATCCAGCCTGAACCCATTGTGACCAAAAGGAGGAGTGAGCCAATAAGCAACAAGGCAAGAATGTAGATATCCACAAAAGTAATACCTTATTTAATAAAGGGAAAAGCTTTCTAAGAAGACACGCAGGGGCGGTACTTTAATCCGTCTCAAAGTATCCTTTGAGAATCCCTGATATTCATCCTAGGGAAAGGTTGGCTCACTCACTAACGCAAATCATTCGGACGAACGACTAAAATACCGATCGCGTTCTTGATATTGCCCACATACTGCTGTAAGTCTGAGGAAATCGTCACCGCTCCAGCCGGTGAGGCATGAATCAAACGAATTCCACCATCTGACTGGCGATAAATGAATCCGGTATGGGTAACATCTAATCCAGCAATATTCGTGGCGATGCCGATAATATCTCCAGATTGTAACTGATTATAGCTGTGGTGAACCTGATCTGTGGGAATATATTCTAAGGAGACAGCATTGAGCTGAGCTTCCATCTCTAAAATACAGTGGTAATTTGCCTGATTATTCACGAGTTGGGGATAACGGTGTCGGTGGGTACTCATAAAATTAAGCCGCTTATTTAAGGGGATTCCTCCCAACGCCTGGGTAATATTTGTGACTGTTCCCCGTTTCTGGTTGTCATGAATCCAGGCTGAGAAATAATGCAAACGGCTACAATAGCCATGGAGTTGACCATTTTGGTAACGCTGATCCTGAATATGAGTGACAAAGGTGGGATAGGAATAATCCTGTCGCGCTATAGTTCGTGCGATCGCGAGTACTGTTTCCACAAATAGCACACAGTCAAATTCCTGAAGCGTCACCACCAAGGTTTCTTCTGCTGACTGGTCTAATAAGCCTGCCTTATAGGGTGTCCCCAAAAACTGGTGTGCGATCGCCTGTATAATATCAGCCATGGATTGCTCATGCAGGTGTTGGACAATTGCCCATTCCATGACCTGTTGAAACTGTTCGATCTCATCAGCTGCAGAACTCATTGATTCAGAGACGGTGACATTTTGGGTATCGCTCAATAATGTCTGGGAAGGGGGAAAAACCAAAGCCTCTCTCCTGGTAGGAGAGAAGTTTGCCGAGAGGTTTTCCACATCCCGTGACAAGTAAGAATACTTGATAAGTTCCTCGTCCTCTACTTCCAAAACGTCGCATGCTGCGTCTCTACAGGCTTCCCCGCCTCCAGGAGTATCTTTAGAACGATTTGTCCCTTGACTAACGGGGATAGGATAATACTCCTGAGCTTGAAAGGCAAGATCTGACCTAAAACCGCCAGAAATTACCAATCCCACAAAAGCCCAGCCAAACATTTTTCTCATTATTATTCCTCCTACTTCCCCGGCTTAGAAGGGCGGGTTTAGTCAAGTTATCAGATATCGACGAACATTATGAGTAAAACCCGCCCCTACCCCCTTCCAGACGCGCCATGGCACGTCTGTACATATCTCTCTCCTGCTTTCAGTTTGCCAAAGCGCGATCGCTAGACCATTGATGCAGTAGGAGTTAGAAAAGGATTGGTGATCTCAAACAGCTAACTTGGCTCTGTCAATTGCGCCTCAAGGCTATAAACTTAAGGATGCATCAAGTTTGAGACGATTTTATTTAAGCTGTGCGAAAAATAGTCATTGCCGGTAACTGGAAAATGTACAAGACTCAAAGGGAATCCTCTGAGTTTTTACAAGACTTTATGCCCAAGCTGGAGCAAACACCCCCAGAGCGGGAAGTTGTTCTGTGTGTTCCCTTTACAGACTTGGGAGTCATGTCCAAAAATCTGCACAATAGCCGTGTGCAGCTAGGGGCGCAGAATATCCACTGGGCAGATGAAGGCGCCTTCACCGGTGAAATTTCTGGAGCGATGTTGACCGAACTCGGCTTACGTTATGTCATAGTTGGTCACAGTGAACGGCGTCAGCACTTTGGGGAAACGGACGAAACCGTGAACCAACGCCTCCTCGCCGCCCAGCGTCATGGGTTAATTCCCATCCTTTGTGTCGGTGAAACGAAGCAACAACGGGATAAGGGAGAAACAGAATCTCACATCAGCAAGCAACTCATAGAAGGCTTGGTGGATGTGGATCAGCAGCAACTCGTGATCGCCTATGAACCGATCTGGGCAATTGGTACAGGGGATACCTGTGAAGCCGCAGAAGCCAATCGGATCATGGGTTTGATTCGCTCTCAACTAAAAGTCGCCGATGTGCCTATTCAATACGGGGGTTCGGTCAAGCCGACGAATATTGATCAGATTATGAAGCAATCTGAAATTGATGGGGTACTCGTCGGGGGAGCCAGTCTAGATCCTGGGGGGTTTGCCCGAATTGTCAATTATGAATAGTTCATGGTTCATTGTTGATGGGTAACTTGCTTCTTTTCGGGAAGCGAGTATGACAAAGGACAAATGACGAATGACAAAGGACAACTAACCATCCGCGATCGTTCTTTCTGCTGGGGAGAACGCACCTATCTCATGGGCGTTTTGAATGTGACGCCGGATAGCTTTAGTGATGGGGGGGAGTTTAATACCCCAGAGGCGGCTTTGACACAAGCTCAGCGGCTGGTAGATGCTGGTGTGGATATTCTCGACATTGGCGGACAATCAACGCGACCGGGGGCTGAGGAGGTTTCGGCAGCCGCAGAACTCCAGCGTGTATTACCTGTGATCAAGGCGGTGCGTTCCTCGCTGTCTGTTCCTATCTCCGTGGACACCACCAGAGCCTCTGTCGCGAAAGAATCTGTGGCGGTGGGTGCGGATATGGTCAATGATATTTCCGGTGGTACGTTTGACCCGGATATGTTTCCTGTGGTTGCTCAATTGAGAGTGCCGATCATTTTGATGCATATCCGGGGAACCCCCCAAACGATGCAGAAGCTGACCGATTATCACAATCTCATCGACGAAATCTACCAGTTTCTAGAGGGTCAAATTCGGGCGGCTATCAATGCAGGAATTGTGCGATCGCGCCTAATCATTGATCCGGGTATTGGGTTCGCCAAAACCGCCGAGCAAAATGTACAACTGCTACAGCAACTTTCTGCCTTTCGTTCCCTCGGTGTGCCAATTTTAGTCGGAGTGTCTCGCAAAAGTTTTATCGGTCGCATTCTTAACCAACCTGACCCCAAGCAACGAGTCTGGGGAACGGCGGCGGCTTGCTGTGCGGCTATTGCTTCAGGCTCTGATATTCTCAGGGTTCACGACGTTTGTGAAATGCACGATGTCTGTCGGGTGGCTGATGCTATTTGGCGGTAGTAGACAATGCGGCTACCTTTTTAGTCGTGTCACGCCAGTAGACTATTTGTTTAGTCGGATTGTGAATTTTTGTAAAGAAAGTTAGCGAAACCTTGCACTAATCCCCCTTCAAAACTCATAATTTTAATCTGACGGCGATGTATAGAGCAGCGTTATCCCAGAAAAGATCAACCTGGAGTACGGATAGCCTTATCAATTGCTGTCAAGTCATCAAAAGCCGTATTTGAGTTAGCGAAAAACTACCATTAAACGGTAAAATAAAAATAGTTATTGACCTCTCTACTGGAGTTTGGATGATAAATTGAAAGCCTTTAAATTATGAGGCAAATAAGACCCTTCAATTGCCAGACAAGTTAATCCCCATTGAGTAGTAAAATGAGCAAAAAAGCCTTAGATATTATGAGTCTAAGCTAAGCGGTTGGCGTAGTTCAGCCCCAAGAAAAAAAGCTAACCAAACTGATTGAGGTAGCGTTTTGCCTGTACAATCAGAAATGGCAGACATTAGCGTCGTTTGTTCTCATCTATCTTTATTTGGCAAATTTGTTAAGTTGTTTTAAGGACAGGAGTATCGGTAAATGTTCGGTTTTTTAAATGGCAAGAAATCTAAAGACCAATCGTCAGAGGCTCCGAAAACAAAAAAAAGTAAAGACTACTTTTTGGAGCTAGACGATACGGGGGCGGTCAAATCGGAACCGGAAGCAAAGAAACCGGAACCCGCTAAAGCAACCAAAGCCCCAGAAGCGGAAGCGAAAAAGCCAGCAGCGAAGAAGCCAGCAGCTAAAGCCGCTAAAGCACCAGAAGCCAAACCGCAAAAAGCTGCACCCCAAGCGATACCCGCAGCAGCTAGCAATGGCAAAGCCGAGCCTCAACCAGGACTCACCTTTGCGCCAAACAACTTATTGCCACTCAAAGCTAACAGTGGTCGGCGGCGTCCGGGTCCAAGTATGAGTAGTTTCCTGGAGATGGCGCGTCAGATGCAGTCTCCTCGCTCATAAGCGATTTCATTGGGCGGTGTCGATGTAGAGACGTTACCTGCAACGTCTCTACGTTTGTCTCCGATTAACAGATCTTAGAAAATGTCATACTCGCTATAAAATAGAAGTTGTAGAGACGCGCCATGGCGCGTCTCTACAACCATAAACCGCTCTAACCAAGCGGACTAACAAAATATCACTGTCTGCGGGAGGCGGACGGCTGCCTGTTGATGCTGAGTAAGACCATCACCGGATTTAGTTCCGGACTTTCTCGTTGCTGAAAGTACCCAACGTGGCAT
>NZ_JAVKEW010000022.1:0-8284 GCF_040226375.1 Coleofasciculus sp. G2-EDA-02
CTGAAGTTCCCCCCATACAGATGTACTGCGCCCAGGCTAAAGCCTTATACCGTAATGGTTTGAGCGCTCAAGCCCTCAAAAATCGTACCCATGTAGCACTTGCAAAAATAGCGCGATCGCGCTATTTTTGCAATAGACAAGAGATCGGTGAAAACCCTCGCTACATCAAGGTTTCAGCGATTGTACCCATGTAGGGCGGCTAAAAAATCGCGCAAAGCCGCACGGTGAGGCAGTTTTGATTTTTTGGCTGGGGGAACTTCAGGTTAAGTATTCCCCGAAACTGGGCTTCTCGTGAATAAGACAACAAAATATTGGTCTAAAGATTTTTCCAAAGGTTCAGGACAGGGAAGTATTCAACTATTTCTAAAAGAATAAACAATTTTAATTTTATAGTTTGTTATTAATTGTGCTGCAATATTCCGATAAGGTTTCAGAGCATTTATCGAAGTGTAGCCTTGCTTTATCGATTAACTCGGAAGAAATAATATTTTCTAACTTTCTCTGATTTCTGATAATACGACCCGCTTTAATATTTCCCTTATGATCGCCTACATTTGGCATTCCCGTTGTTCTGAGAACTTCATATTGCTCGGAAAAATTTTCTCGGGTTTCTAAAACTTGCTTTAAAGCCATAAATACCGAATCAGTATGATTTAAGAGTTGCTCATAAGTCAAAAACATACTGCGTTTTTTGCTATTAATGAGTTGAGCATAGCTGACTAAACTTGATAAGCGTTTAATGTAGTAATGGTAAGCTGTTTCTTCATCCCAATGGGGTTTTAAGTCCATAATACTGGCTAGACTTCTCTGGGGTTCTCTTAAGAGAAACAAAGCGTAGATTTGCTGAGATTTTAGAAAATCTTCCGTTAAAAATTTATTGTCATGTAAAACTTTATCTAAAACATATGTATGATTCATCTGTAACTTGTTCAAGTCTTCCAGTTTATTGAATTCTCGTGAATGTAAGTAAACTTTCAAAAATAAATTTTTAAGGTCTTGTTCGGAATCATATTGAATATGGGTTTCTCCATATCCGATAATTTCGGAATTAGAATTTAACAGATGAGTGAGTAGCGATGAACCCGATCGCATGTGGCTGAGAATAAAAAGAATTTTGTACGGTTGCGCTCGTCCAAGGATGGTATACGGATCAGCAAGGGTGTTGATCCGAAAGTGAAAGTATCCAGAAACCAGATCATTTTTATACAGTCTAATCCGGTGACGTAGTGTTTGCATTTGTTTCATGGTAAGCCAACTGAATCGTTACGAATATCATTTATAACCAATGCTCAAAAATAAGATCATAATACCCGGCTTGTTCGGGCGGATACCACCCTTTCTCAATCCTCTCAATCAGTTTAGGGAGCGCTTTTATGAATTCTGGCTCCCGATTTTTGGGGTGAACAGTCCAAGCTTTGGGTGAATCCAGCACCGCTCGAACATAGGACGTTTCTTCCAAGCGATTTGATACCATAACTTCCCAAGAATCTAATTGTCCTTTTCCAGTTAAATAATTTAGTTGGGTTTTTAATGATATCGGTAATCCATTCAATACCTTATTTTTGTAAGTTCTCCAGAAAATCGGAAGTGGAAGTAAGCTATCAAAACGTTTGCGATCGCTCAGATAAACACGACTGCTAAAAAACTTAAATTTATAGAATCCCTGCGGATCTCGTTCGTAAGAAACCCGCTGATTGATTTCACCATCATCTTTGGGTGGACCAGTCAGAGGTCTAACTGACATCACATCTGGATGGTTTTGCAGTAATTTAATTCCCTCTTCTATCCAACTGTAGTCTGGTTGCTGGTGAATCAGCATATCACTATCAAAGTGAACCACGTAGTCTCCGGGAACTTCTTCAATGGAGAAAATTGTGCCGAGGATTGGATAGCCTTTATAGTTATGGCTCTGGCGTATCCTCGTCCCAAAATGTTTTTGATAGATCCGTTTTTGGTAATCCGGGGAGTAATCAATATCAACAACTTTGTCAACCACACCCGCCGCGAGTAGCTGATCACAATAGTTCCGGAGTTGTTCCATCGTTCCCACACCCGGACGATTCACTTTGTCACCGGACAATGGGGCTGTATCTACGGCTAAAAGACGTTGAGTAAACGGAAAATTACACATCCTCACAATATGAGGAATTGTATGCATCATGAATGGGATATCAGTTCGCGCCACCATGATGGATAGGGAACAGGTTCCAGATACCATTAATTAATTAATCAGTAAACACCCTTTCCCTATTATAAACTGAATTCGATTTCTCTAACCACGACGACGGATCAAGTTCGCTGGTTCAATGTCGCCGTGAATCACCTGCTGTTGGTGAACAAAGGCTAAGACCTGTAAGATATCCTTAAGGAGTGCGATCGCTTCTGATTCACTAATCGATTTTCCAAAGCGGCGATGTTTGATCGCACCATCCCTTGCATCATTAAGGTTTTGCTGCTCATTGGCTCTTTTAGTTGTTGCTAAACCACCGAATTTGTTCTGGTTTTTATTAGCACTCCATGTCATTGAGTGCTAATTTCACGACTCACTTGAACTTGCCTTCGACCGTTAAATAAAATTTTTATAAAATTGTTCACAATGATAATCTAAAATCAATCGCTTTGATTATTATTGGGGATAAAGGCTGTAAAAGTAGAGGTCTAATCCCATGAACTATACATTTGATATCCTAGGCGTTTCGCCCGTCTTAGAGTTTTTTAATCATCAACAGCAGGTCAGTCAAAAAGCCACCGCCCCAGGTGTTGAATACTTAGGAACCTATCAATGTACCCTGGATGCCTTCTTAGAATCGGTTGAAACCGTTCCGACTCAGAAAGGATGGGATATGGATAGAGCGGTGGATACTGTAATTCAATTTTGGATGAATCACCCGGAGCGGATTCGCTACTGGAAAGATCGTCTAGAGGGTGCCGGGAACGCCAATGTACTGGTGTCACGAATCGCAGATATGCCGTCGCTCAAAGCCCAGTTTAACTCGCTGTTCAAGGAAAAGTGACATCATCCTACACTGACCCTGGAGGTACAGTGTAGGCTTCCTTTGTCGCAGCCTTTTGGCTACGCTTCCGGCGTTTTATAGTTGGGAATATGCCCAGCCCAACTCTCTTGATGTTAATCGCTGCATTCCAATCTCTGTCTAGCACAAACCCACATAAACAGTGATGGATTCTGACAGATAAATCTTTTTCAACTTTTGCGTTACAACAAGAGCATACCTGGCTTGTGTTATGGGGTTTAACCTTCACCACCGACTTACCAGCTTTTGCAGCTTTGTAGGCGAGAATTGAAAGAAATTGACCCCAACTAGCATCATTAATTGACTTATTTAAACCTGATTTAGCACTTTGTCCATTTGGTAAATAGTTCCCATTTTCATCTTGTTTTGGCTTGTTTTTTATGGACAAGTTTCCCGGTTTAATGTCCTCGACAAAGAACACCTTCTTGTCCATGCTCACCAGTCGTGTAGCCGACTCGTAATGGAACTGCTTCCGCTTGCGTTGTAGCCTCTGATGGTGCTTCGATATCTTTTTTGCTAACTTTCGCCGTGATGCTGATTTGTGAGACTTCTTATCTTTGCGGTTAGCCAACTTTGCCAACTTTGACTCAGACCTGCGGTAATGCTGCTGAATTGGCTCAATCTCACCGTCTGAATTTGTCCAAAATTTTTCTAGCCCCACATCTAGTCCAAGGGAGTTCTCTTGGGTAGCCTCTAGCTCTGGTGACTTCAGACTAGGTACTGCCTTGTCCTCCAATGTTAGGGTTATGTACCACCCGTCAGCACGACACGATATCAGTGCCGCCTTAATTGTGAATCCTTCCGGGATGGGGCGATGGTAGATTAGTTTCATTTGACCTACCTTGGGTAGGCTGATACAAGCAATATCACGCCGTGTGCCGCCGTTTCTGCGCTGATGAGGATTGGCGGTAACACTTAGGCAGTCCGGCTTCAACTGTGGGATTGAAAACGTTCGATATCGCCGCACCGACTTAAACCGAGGTTTTCCGCTGCGCTTGCTACTTGAATCGCCTTTAGTGAAGCGATTAAACGTATCCTCTACCCGCTTAATTGCTTCCTGAATTACCTGGGAGTGAACCCCTTTGTACAAGTCTTTGTCGGACTCCCTTGACCAATGAGTTGCCCGTTTTTGTGAATAATAGGTTGGTTGGTCTTTTAGTTCTGATAAATAGGTGACAAAAATTGGACAAGCATTGACTGGAGTGCGGTTACACTCCCACCATTTAAACCGTTCTTCTAGCATCAAATTGTGTATCCGGCACAGTTTATACAGCCAGTCTTTTAGCTTATAAACCTGCTGTTTGCTTGGCACAATTCGATACTGATAATTCAGTTTAAACGTGTCTTTGCTTCGCTTCAATTTTATCACCTCCTCATATAGAATAATACCACACTTATGACAACCATCAGGATGAAAACAAGTTTCCTTTCACTGGCGATTCATCCCACGCTCAATCAAAGATTAGAACGTGGGGTTTCTCGCCGAATAAGCTAAAAGGCAGAAGGCTCTAGTCCAGTAGGTTGGGTTGAACGATAGTGAAACCCAACACCATAGCAGAATGATAGCAATCGCCATAGCGGTTAGGACGCATCATTTATGTAGAGACAAAACATGGACGGTCTCTACAACAGTATTCCTTTAGGTTAAAATAGCCCCACCCATTAACTTAGAATACCGATAGTCCAACTCCGCCTTAATTAACGGCAAACTCTCCAGCGCCTTATCCTCAAGCACAATTTTTTCCGCCGCATCTCTTGCCAAATTCAACACCTCTTGGTCTTCTACCAAACTGGCTAAGGCAAAATCCGCCAACCCTGACTGACGCCGCCCTAAAACCTCCCCAGGACCGCGAAACCGCATATCCATCTCCGAGATAAAAAAGCCATCCTGGGATTGTTCCAACACCCCCAAACGCTGACGCGCGGTATCGGTTTTCGACCCACTCATTAATAAACAATAGGACTGATGGGAACCTCGCCCTACCCGCCCCCGTAATTGGTGCAACTGTGACAAGCCAAACCGTTCCGCATTTTCAATCATCATCACCGTCGCATTCGGGACATCTACCCCCACCTCAATCACCGTGGTGGAGACAATAATTTGTGTCTGATTATCCCGAAACGCATTCAGCGCCTCATCTTTTTCTGCTGAACTCATCCGCCCATGTAATAATCCCACCTGAAACTGTGGGAAAATAGTCTCAGAGAGTCGCTGATGCTCCTCTACTGCCGATCGCACATCTAATTTTTCTGATTCTTCAATTAAAGGTAGGACTATATACGCTTGACGCCCTTGGGCAATTTCTCGACGCATCAAGTCATAAGCGTTTTGGCGTTCTTTCCCGGTTAATACTGTGGTGTGAATCGTTTGGCGTCCCGGCGGTAACTCATCAATCTGACTCACATCCAAATCCCCATGCAAGGTTAACGCCAGTGTCCGAGGAATCGGTGTAGCTGTCATGGTTAACACATGAGGGGATTGTCCCTTTTGTTGCAACTGCGCCCGTTGTTCCACGCCAAACCGATGCTGTTCATCAATCACCACTAGTCCTAAGCGCTGAAAATTCACGGGGTCCTGAATTAATGCATGAGTTCCTACCAACAGGGGTAATTCCCCGGTTTCTAACTGGGAATGGATTTGCCGGCGCTTCTTCACCTTCACTGAACCCGTTAGCAATTCGACGGGCAGATGGAGTAAATTAAACCAACTGACTAATTTACGATAATGCTGTTCTGCTAATACTTCCGTTGGTGCCATTAACGCCGCTTGATACCCAGACTGAATCGCCGCCAGAATCGCAATCACAGCTACCACGGTTTTCCCCGAACCCACATCCCCTTGGACTAAACGATTCATCGGACTCGATTTTTGTAAGTCGTTGAGAATATCGTTCACCACCCGTTTTTGGGCACAGGTGAGTTCAAAGGGCAGCAGGTGATAAAATTGTTCAACGAGTTTCCCCGTGGGCGCGAGAATGGCACTGGATTGAACTTGCCGCTGCATTTGCCGCCGCTGGAGAAATCCTAACTGTAAATAGAAGAACTCATCAAAGACCAAGCGGCGTCTGGCACGACTGAGGGTATCTGTATCTGTGGGAAAATGTAAATTCGCGATCGCATCACTCACTCCCATCAAATCATACTGCTGGCGCATCCCCTTCGGCAACGGTTCTTGCAGTTGATTCACTGCGGGTAACGCCGCCATCACCGCCTGTCTCACCCAATCGGCGGGTACCCCTTCCGTTAAAGGATAAACGGGCATAACTCGACCAATTTTCAAGGAGTCAATACTCCCACCCAAATGGTCTAAAACCTCAATTTCTGGGTTATCTAGGGTAATCCCATACTTATTCTTTTTCACTAACCCTGACGCCGCCACAATCGCCCCCGCCGGATAGCGACGCTTTTGTTGTTCTTGCCAACCGCGATGGTTGTAGCGATTTCCGGCAAAGAAGCGATTCAGTTTAAGTTGACCGGTGTTGTCTTTAAGTAATAACTCAAAAATCGATAACTTTTTATTTCGAGGGCTGGTAAAACAGTTACAACGCTTCACCGTACCCACCACCGTTACCGTTTCCCCGGCGACTAAATCCTTAATATTCACCTGACGGGCATAATCAATATGATCCCTCGGATAATAGTAGAGCATATCTCGCACCGTATATACTCCCAAACGCCCTAAAAAATCACTGCGGCGACGACCAATATCGGGTAACTCGGATAAAGGTGAGTCCAGGGTAAAATTGACGTTTAACTGGGATGTTTCCCCAACCAGAGGCGTAGTCTGGGGAGATTTAACCGTCGGGGTTTGAGGCGGATGAGTCTTTTCCCATTCCCGACGCTGAATTTCCTGTTGCAGCTTGTGGAGAAACTGTCGTGTATCAGCTACCAGATGTTGACGGTCTTCAACAGTCTTATGATCATAACGCCCAAACTCAGCCGCAATGGACTGCCATTTGCGCCGTTCCACAGGTAGAAGTCCGTCTGGTGTTTTCCCTAAACTGAGGCAGAGAAATTCACTAAAACGGTACTGATTCCCCTGCAAATCAGTAAAGCCCTTTTCGGCTTCGACAGAAAGTGCTTTTTGTAATCGTGTCCAATCTGGAAATTCTGTACCCACAATTTCTGAATTATGAATGACAAATGACCAATAACCAATGACGAATGACTAATCCTCAAACCAACTCGCACGCCATGCGGCTTCGGCTTGAACCACTGTCCACTCCCGTTGTTTTTTGCGATACTGTTGCTGAAATTTAGTGGTATGGGCAATCAGGTGCCGAATTTGATTCCGCACTTTGACTAATTGCGGTTCAGTAAACTCAATTTCGGATAGGCGCAGGTTAACCGCAATAATTCGGGTTAGGGTTGTATCATCGTCATCATCCGACCTTTGGGTTTCGACTAAAAGGTTGAGTAGATTTGAACCGGGACTGCTTTCACCCGCCGCATCTGCTTTGGTTGCCGCTTCCAGGACAGTTGGTGGTAGTTTATCGGGAATAATACCCTCTTGTTGTAAAAGACGATTGGTCTTCACGGAAACAGTTTGCAAGGTGAGAGCAATTTTATCTTCTAACATCTCTTGCCACTGTAGCAGTTGATTGGGCAGAATTGGTTTTTGTGGGGCGAGGGCTGAATCTGGGGAAGGGTTTGCTGTGGTTTCAGCCGAGGATTCCGTTGACTCCGCCATGGGTTCTAAATCCTCGTCTTCCAGGATTGATGATAGGTCTTGAGGAAGCTGTAAGTGTAAGATTAACTCCTCTTGTCCTTCCTTACCAATCTGACGCAAGGCTTGCTGTAGATTTTGGCGCTGATTGAAGGACAAACTTAAAAATGCGTCTGGATAGCCTTGAGTACAAACCTGATAACTTGCCTGTTTCAAATGTTTTTGCACCGTTTGCCCCAACAGGGTCACATAGGTAGCGTAACTGTCGTGGAGTTGGGAAGCTAGATGTGCGATTGCTTCCTCCATCTTAGCTAAATCCTGCTCAATGCGTTCAACTGCGTTCACTGTCATTTGCCTTGGGCGATATCAAAATGAATGTAAGTATTCAACCGAACATGATATTATCCCCCGACGAAGTTGACACCCCTTAGTAAATATTTGTAAAATTTTATCGAAGCGCCTTATATCCCACATCCTTTTAGGTGTGGGATATAAGGCGGGTCATCGGAGGCACGTAGATGACCAAATCATCCCTTGTTTCTAGCCATTCGCTAGTAGCACATCACTTAGGCTATTAGCATTAATC
>NZ_JAVKEW010000023.1:0-206770 GCF_040226375.1 Coleofasciculus sp. G2-EDA-02
TTTGGGGTCTGCATTCCACCTGTTTCATTACTTACTTGAGGCGTGACCGGACTCCGAAGAGTCTTTTCCATGAGGGCATGGGGTGTGAATCCCATGGGGGAGTCGGCTCCCCGTACTAAACGACCTTTTCAGGTCGCGCAAATTAGGTTCTTAGCAGTAGGGATGGGGGATGTAAACGCTTTATTTTGTTCTCAGTTCCCCGAAGAATTTTATCAAAAAGTCGAACAAAAGTTTTGGGTGCTGTGCAAACTTTTGTAAATGCTGCTTAAATCCTTATGGGGTAAAGGTTACAAGGATTTTTTTGTCTTGATACAGTGCCGTTTGTTTATGTCCGACCACTGATGAGCGATTAATCACTCAAAAGCATCATAGTCAAACGCCACTTTAATCTCTCTATTAATGAGGGAGACTCTGATGTGGTAAGGCGATCAAGAAATGGCTGCACCATCTTTTCTATATTTAGATTCTTGTTTTTAAGTTTTGATACTGTATAGTGGAAGATTTTAGGTCTGGCTGTACTAAAGCCCCACTTAGCCCACCTCTTCAAGTATTCGATTGAATTGAAGTTGTATTCCCGTGGTAGGATATAAAACCGTAAATCGCTTTTCCACAGAAGTTCTCTTAGAGAAGTTTGATCTGAAAAATATTGTTTTTGTTTATAAAAAGTAATTAGATCTTGGAAAAATTTAGTTAATTTCTCATCATTTTTGTATAGTAATACTCCACTGTTAATCTCGGCAAAAGCGTATGGTATTTGAGGTAAACTGGCTTTTGCCTGCAAAGCTTTGCGATAGCGCTCAACCCGGTTGTGTCCATGGCAAATAGCCAGATCAAATCTATTGAGAATATTAAAAATTTCCGATATATCGTCCAGGATATAGGTATCAGTATCTAGATAAAGTGTTTAATCGTAGGGCGTTTTAAGATAAGCTGATAACTTATCTGTCCTAATTTGATTTTTAGGGCTATTTGAATTTTCGATTTTCACAATATTGTCAAAAATATTGAACCTTGCCTCTTGAGGTGTATCCGTAAAAAGAGTTATATTTATTTCGGGGCAAAACCTTTTAACGCTTTTCGCCGATAGCTTAGCCTCGTCGATATATTTTTGCCCGACGGCTATATAAATTATGCCTTGTTTCATGGTTAAAAAACCTATTTTACAGTTTTAGCAAATTTAATAAATTGTTGTGTCAGCATATTTTAAAGACTTAATTTCATGATAATGTTCTTCTATGAAAGCCGCCAGAGATTTTTTCTCCTGAGAACTTAACATATCTTTCCAGCGACCATTACGGGTTTTATCTATCTTTATGGGGAATGAATGAGCGTAAGGGAATAGGTTAATTTGATTCTCAACTTTAGTCATTATCAAGTCCGGATTTTCTACAAACTTGCTATGCCATACCGAAACCGCAACATCAAAAATATTAGCATTTATCTCTATCGTTTGATACACTCTTAACCAGTAGTCAGCTAATACAGAAATATCTCCCCCAGGAAAAGTGCGGAATGCATTGTTTTAATCAGGATAGCCAGGGAAAATACAGCGCCAACATGACTGTGGCTCAGGAGGAAGGTAGTAATTAAGTCCATGCCTTGTATTATTGGCAATGAAAAGACGTTTAGTACTAGCTACTGTACTATAAATATCGCGACTTATGATAACTAAGTTTGCATCTGGAAATATGGCTTGCAAGAAAGGAAGCTTGTTCCAAAGATGAGGATTCTTATTGACAAAGCGCATATTTTTATTGCCCCCTTCTTCCACCAAAATTTTGGCAAATCCTTGCCTTACTTGCTCACAAATATTGTCTGTTGCATCACTGGACTTGAGGGGAGGACATTTGTGCCGTTTAGTAATTACGGCCGCCATATCGATTCCAGCCAAATCACACCATTCAGGCGTAAGTTCAAAATGTCTGTAGCGGGGATAAATTAAATTAGGATGCTCTCCCAAGCATTTAGCAAAAATACTAGTTCCACTACGAACAGTTCCTACAATAAAAACTGGACGCTTAAGAGGTGGCGCTTCGCGGAAATTCCAAGAAAACTTACGGAGTTTCCTGCTCAGTCTTTCTTTTAACTTATTCACCCGATTCGTGTTCATGATTTTTGTCACCTATTTTTGGGCATAATAATTAGTATAACTAAATTTTCTCTAGATCAGTCTGAGTCAACTTTTGAACAAGACTGCGATAAATTTATATAGCATTGATCAAAAATTTTCATGCTTTCCTCAATTAATTCGGAACTGATTTGTCGGTTTTGCGTTTGAGTGCTTTTCATAATTTTACCTGCTTTAATGTTAGATGATGGATCACCTACACCTCTACGACCTGTTGTCTTGAGCACCTCGTATTCTTCCGAAAAAGGGTGTTGTACATCAATAAAATCTTGTAATGCTTTAAATACCAACTCATTTTGACGACAAAGTTGATTATACGTGATAACTAGGTTGCGTTGTGTATTCCCGACCAATTGAGCATATTTTTCTAATGTTAATAAACGCTCAGTATAATAGTTGAATGCTGTTTTTTCAGGTATTTTGGGCAGTAGCTTAAGAATACTTGGTAGGGTATTTTGCGGTTCTCTAATTAAAAAAATTAAATAAACTTGGTCAGAACGCAAAATTTCGGGATTAATTATAAGATGATTGTGCAGGATTTTGTCTAAAATATATTTTTCAGAAATCTTAAATTTGCGAAGACTAAAATGGACTTCCGCTATTAACTCGTTAAAATTCTCTTCTGATGAATACTGAATCCAAGTCTCACCAAAACCTAAAATTTCAGGATTGGTATTTAGGATATGGGTGAGTAAGGATGAGCCAGAACGCATGTGACTCAACAGGAAAAGCTTGAGTGGAGGTTGTCTAACTGTCCATGAATAATAATGATATGCGACTCTTCTAGCAGATTTGCCGAGGAGAGTACGTAACCCTCCCAAATTACTGAATGTTTTTAATGGCGTATCACGGTTCACATAATTGCTGCTCTATTGAGATCTAAATTCTATTTCACTTGACCGAGGCAGATTCAGTCAATATATTTTAAAATATCTTTACATAGAACGTTTCAGTCTCTTGAATGAGGGATGAAACAGGAAAACATCTCTCTTCTTCTCCTATCCATTTTACAAATTGGTGTAAAAAAATTGATATCTATTCGATTTTACTCTCAACTGGAATTTTGATATGGATCAAAAAGGCTCTGGGCGAATAGATTCAATCTTACCATCCAAGGCAGCCGTCATCACCCGATACAAGCGGGCGACTTCATGATTCAGGTTAAATTCTGTTTCCACCTTTTCTCTTCCGGCGGCGCCGAATTGAGTGCGTAGCTGAGGCTCAGTGAGTAATGTTTTAATTCGGTTAGCCAAGGTGATAACATCTCCTGGAGGTACAATATAACCACTTACGCCATTCTCCACCAACTCACTCACCCCCGCAATTTGGGTGGTGACGACAGGAACACCCGCCGCCATAGCTTCCATCAGGGAAACGGGGACACCTTCGGCGAAGCTGGGGAGGACGAATACATCGGTTTCCTGCATGTATTCCCTGACTTCAGCTTGAGACTTATAGCCCACAAATTTTACAATATCATTCAATTCTAGCCCTGCTGTCATCTTTTCCAGTTCTTCCCGGTCTTCACCGTCGCCAACAACGGTTAAGATAATCTCAGGATGGGAAGATTTTAACGCCGCCAGACTTTCGAGGAGGATGGGTAAACCTTTAGCGGCGGAGAGTCGCCCCACATACAGCAGTCGTTTACCGGGTTGGTTATGGGACACTAGATTAAATAAAGCGGGGTCAACACCGCAGTGGACGATGTGCAGGCGATTCCAGGTGTCGGTAGGGGCAAACAGCATCCCTTGACTGCGACAGAAATGACTGATACAGATAACAAAGAGCGATCGCTTAATTTTCTCATCAATCCGCCAACGGTAGGGTTCAAAAAAGATGTAGGGACCATGCATGGTGAAGCTGAATGTAAAACCCCCCAGTTCCGCCGCTAGCATGGCTACGGTGCAGCAAGAATCAGCGATGTGGTTATGCAGGTGTTGAATTTGCTTTGCCTGAATCTGTCGTGCCAGAATACCGGCTTCGGCAAAGTAAAATAACTGATAGAGTGTACCGCGTAAACCCGGTTGGTTCGTAGACCATGCCAAGGCTAAGGCTTTCAAATAACGTCCGGGTGATGTAAATAGGAGAATTAAGTGCGACAACACCAAAGTGATGGGATTGGGCGGTAGAATATAGAACGTTTGTTCGCGTTCAGTCTTTTGTTCTGGACCAACGATATGTTCATCACCAGGGCGGCGAACCGAGAAGGTGTAGACCTCTATACCTTTTTGCCGCAAGACAGCGACTTCACGTTGAATAAATGTATCCGTTGCTCTTGGATACATTCCGGTTAAATAAGCGATTCGCATCAATTTAACTCCTCAATCACTGGGGGTGTCTGATGCGGTACAGTTCCTAATTCCATTGGGCTAAAACTGCGGTCAAGGGCGGTATCTAGGGAGTATCTAGGTGTCCAGTTTAACTGGTGTTTGGCGCGAGTATTACTATAGCGTAACGGCTTAAACCGAGCTTGGAGTTTAGCAGGGACTAAGATACCTGGGAGTTTGGCTTTTCCGTTGAGGAGATAGCTGTTAATCGCCCATGCGGTGTTGGCAATTAGCTGCATCACTGTCCAGTTTACCGGGATAGTTCGGGGCGGAGAGTCCATGCGTTTGATTAACTGATGGGCATAAGTTTGCTGGCTAGGTAAATCATCATCCACAATATTAATCGTTTCACCGATGACCTGATCCGACTGGGCAGCCGCGACAATCGCTTCAACACAGTTTTCTACATACGTCAAGGGGATTGTGGCATGATTACCAATCCGAAGCCAGAGCTTGTCGCCAAGTTGAGCGCCGAGATGGGCATTCCAGAGATTATCCCGTCCGTAAACCATACCGGGACGGAGAATCGTCACCTGTCCACCCTGGTTCTGGGCAAAATCGCGGTACAGTTGTTCTTGCATCAACTTCGTCTGAGCATAACCATCTCGCCGGGATGGATTCGACTCAATGGGAGACTCTTCATCAATTATGTCACCGGAATGGATATGTAGGTAGTCGAAAACCGAGAACGTGCTAATCCCAATCAGACGTCGCCGATTCGCCTTCACCATGGCTTCGAGTAAATTCTTTGTGGTTGATACCGTTCCCTCCAACTGCGTCTGGAAATCCCCAGCCTTCACCGCCGCCAGATGAATCACCCCATCTATCGTGTCTAGAACGTCAACCAGTCCCTGCTGTTGGCGTAAATCGACACCAACTAACTCTAGGGCTGGGTGATTCGACCAAGGCAGAGGGGTTTGGGTGCTGCTAGGTCGCACCACGGCACGGACGTGATGTCCCTGTCGTAAGGCTTGTGCTACGACATATTGTCCCAGAAAACCGGATGCACCGGTGACAAGTAACTTCATAGGTGGCTGTTGGTTCGTTCCGTTCGTAGTAGGGGCTTTAGCCTTAATTTTTCACTGGAATCTTCACTAGCTTAATCCAATTCAAGAATAACCTTAGGCAAGCCCCCGTCCACCAAACCGGGCGGGTTTAATCACATCTGGGTGCACTCTGAAAAGATAGTTGTGAAACTCGCCCCTACACAACCTCCTACTCTCCCACTCAAAACTTACCTGCCAATGCATCGCCGTTTATTTCGCCCAAGGCATCGGCGCCATCGGTGCAAAGGAGGATGAAATCTTATAAGCAGAACCTGTATCTAGAGCATTATGAATCGCCAGGACAATTTCATTCACATGCAGCGAAAATTGAGCCGATAGGCGACAGGGACGTTTTTCCCTGACAGCAGCAGCGAGTTCAGCCACGCCCCGACAAAAGTCCATTTGCTGGGAACCCCGATAGCGATATCGAGTGGCTTTCCCGACAAGAGGATACTTTCGTTTCCAAGGGCTGATGAACATCGTCCGCCTGATGCTGATTCTCCGTTTAATATAAACAGGAGAGCTATAGTACCAACAATCCTTGGTACAAAGTATGCCCTCATCCCCGACTATCTCCAAGGAGTGGTCATGAGGAGCAACGATACCACAGGTTAACCGAGCGACCACCCCTGAGGCAAATTTGATACAAGCCACGGAAAAATCCGGTGCTTCCACCGCTAAGGGGACATCCGTCTCTTTATCTGGGATTAAGCAGGATGAGAACGCTGTAACGGTTTGCGCTGGTCCAAAAAATGCGGCTAACCATGTGACATAATAACCCGCATGTTCTAACGTACAACCAACTTCAAACTCATCTTTATAGGGCCAAGGGATGCCCGATTCACTCGACCATTTTCTGTAGGGCATCTTGTGAACCAATCCATCGTCCATTTCCGCATACACTAATCGTACCCGTCCGATCGCCTTTTCTCGCAGGGCTTTCCAAATCGTTTGGGCGGTTTCTCCTAGGAGGTTACAGGGGGCTGAGGATATATACAAGCCCCGTTTCTCGGCTAAGTCTACCAGTTCCTCGGCTTGCGACAATTCCATTGCCAGAGGCTTTTCTGAATAGACGTGCTTCCCCGCCTCTAAACAAGCTTTTGATACGACAAAGTGGCTGCTGGGGTTGGTGAGATTAACCACTAACTCAACATTACTATCCTGAAGCAGTTCATCGAGGGTAGGATAGGTCGGCACGGAATGGTAAGCTGAAAATCGGGAAGCTCGGTCTTGATCCCGATCCATCACCCCCACCAGTTCCAGTTCAGGATGACCGGGAATGGTTTTCATATAATAATCGGCGACAAAGCCACATCCCACAATCGCGATTCGCATTAATTCTCTCCTCAATGCCTAAAGCCTAGTTAGCAGCCACAAGAACTCATAATCAATTGTAGGGGCAGGCGCGATCGCAGCAGCAGCAAGAGGAGGCGATTGAAATCGCTGCTACACAAATGTATGCGAAGCCTTCCCGAAGGGTAGTCCGCCAGGTAAGGACTGGGTTATAACGGGGGTAACTAATCCAGATTTAGTATCCTCATGCGTTTGTGACAACAAGACAATGCCAATTGAAACAGAAAGACGTTCCATAGATGTAACCATCTAATCACCTGTGCCTTGTCTCCTTAAACTGAATCGGTGTAATCAGTGGGACTAAAACCGCCACCCCCCCCAATCATTCCCATAAATCTGTGTAATCAGTGTTACTGACTTAAGCTTGGTGGGCAATGCCCACCCTACGGCATATAAATGGTTTTGGCGATCCAAAACGGCTTATTTCCCTGTTATTCTAACTAGGCTGGTGTTTTATATTCAATCAGCGTTGCTTGCTGACCCCGCCATCGTGTCAACCAGTATTTGATTTGTCCGATAACCTGGGGAAATTTAAACAGGACACAAAAAATAGCATACAGCCAAGCGTGGGAAGGTAGATCATCAAACTGGCTACGGCGATATCGATAGATGCGCCAGACTAAAACAAGATACCCCAGAAATAAGAGTAGACTCAGCCCCGATGTAAACCAGGCAAGTCCCAACGCCAACAGAGGCAGAAACAGTCCCCATATCCAACTACTCAAATTTTCCCGAATCATATACCGTTCCGGGGGATCACCATGCATCGCCGCACCTTCTGCTACTGCCCAGCCCCCACGCATAGAGCGCTTCCACCATTGACTAAACTTTAGCATTGCCGCATCATGAAGGGTCATATCGGCATCAATGCGGGCAATTTTCCAGCCCCGTTGACGCAGGCGGATACACATTTCCGGTTCTTCTCCGCCGATGAGGGATTCGTTGTAGCCGTTTACTTCTCGAATGGCACTAACCCGGATTAAGGCATCGCCGCCACAGGCTTTGGCTTCACCCACAGGCGTGTTCCATTCCATATCCGCGAGGCGGTTATAGATTGAGGCATCAGGGAATCGTTCCCGCCGTCGTCCACAGGCGATCGCTAATTTATGATCATTATCCAGGGTTTCGATGGCTTGTTCAATCCAACCGGGGATCAGTTCGCAGTCGCCGTCGATAAACTGGACATATTTGATATCGGGGAACTGTTCGATTAGGTATCTGAATCCCGTGTTGCGTCCCCGCGCCATGGTGAAGGGGCGTGACATGTCCAGGTTAATCACCTGAACACCTAGAGATTCAGCCGCTGCCACGCTGCCATCGGTGGAACCGGAGTCCACGTATATAATTGGTGTATCTTGGGGAAGGAGTGCGATCGCGGACTTCAAGCAGCGAATCAGTCGTTCTCCTTCATTTCTGCCAATGGTGACTACCCCTATGCGGGTCATACTTCTTAACTTCAGTAGCTTTTCAATTGACTTAATTAACTTCTATTCTAGAGGGGTAATTTGTCCTTTGGTGTTCCTTCGGCGTTCAAGAAATGTTTCGGTGTAAGGGCAAAATGATATCATCGTCCCCCCCGATAACGGCATTGGAACGAATCCTTATTCTTGAACTGTTCATGGAATTACAGGGAAAATAACCTCAATGAAAATTATTCCGACTAAAATTCCCGAAGTCTTGATTATCGAACCCCGCGTCTTTAGTGATGACCGTGGTTTTTTCTTGGAAAGCTACAATCACAAAGCTTTTGCGGCAACAGCCAACATCACGGCTGAGTTCGTCATGGATGGTCATTCCCGTTCTGGGCAAAACGTCCTACGAGGACTACATTATCAGATCCAGCAACCTCAGGGAAAGCTGGTGCGCGTGGTTGTTGGCGAAATACTGGATGTAGCCGCCGATATCCGCAAAGGTTCTCCTACCTTTGGACAATGGGTAAGCTGTTCATTGAGTGCTGAAAATAAGCGCCAGCTTTGGATACCAGAAGGATTTGCCCATGGATTCTACGTGGTGTCACAGGTAGCCGAGGTATTGTACAAAACTACCGATTACTACGCCCCGCAGCACGAGCGAACCTTACTCTGGAATGATCCCGACTTGGCAATTGACTGGCAACTCACTACTGAGCCAATGTTATCGGCAAAAGACCAAGCCGGTCAACCTTTGAAAACAGCAGAGGTTTACCCATGACACGCATCTTACTCACCGGTATGGCTGGACAACTGGGGAGTGAACTCCAACACACCTTAGCCCCCTTGGGGGAGGTGATTGGTGTTGACCGCCAGGGGTTGGATTTGACACAACCGGATCAAATTCGTCAGGTTATTGAGGACATTAAGCCTAATCTGATTGTAAATGCCGCCGCTTACACAGCCGTAGACAAAGCCGAAAGCGAACCTGAACTGGCAAATACGATTAATGGAACCGCTCCCACGATTATGGCAGAAACCGCCCAAAAGTTGGGATCTGGTTTAATTCACGTTTCTACCGATTATGTCTTTGATGGGCGCAAAAATACACCCTATACTGAAGCCGATACAGCCAATCCCTTAAACGCCTATGGGAAATCGAAGCTCTTAGGAGAAACCGGAGTACAACAGGCGTGCGATCGCGCTGTTATCATTAGAACAGCTTGGGTTTATGGGGTTCACGGTAAGGGTAACTTCGTTAAGACCATGTTAAGAGTCGGGGCACAACGGGAAGAACTGCGAGTGGTTGTGGATCAAGTGGGGACGCCAACCTGGACAGGGGACTTAGCCCGTGCGATCGCGCAGTTGGTTCCCCACCTCAACTCGAAGTCTGTGACAGGTATCTATCACTATACCAATAGTGGTGCGATTAGTTGGTATGATTTTGCTGTAGCTATATTTGAGGAAGCTCGACAACTGGGCTTTCCCTTAAACGTGCAGCAAGTTGTGCCGATTAATACCTCAGAATATCCCATCCCTACTCCCCGTCCCGCCTATACTGTACTCTCTAGCAAGAAAATATCCGCCATTTTAGGGACTCATCCCCCCCATTGGCGCACAGCATTGCGGCAAATGCTCAAACAACTCTACGCTCACCGATAATGTCTGATCAGCTTAATCCAACCCGTCGTGGCAATACAACCCAGTTGACAAAGGACAACTCACTCTTAAACTATGCTCTGATTACCGGTCCTGGACGTTCGGGGACAACGTGGCTAGGTCAGATGATGAACACCTACGACCATTGTGTGTATAAATATGAACCCTTTGGTCGCTCAAAACGGTACAAAGATTGGCGAAGTGATTTAGAGTCAGCCGACGTTGAGGAATTACGTCGCCGCTTTGCGTCTCTGTGTTCTAATTTTGACCATGACGTTGATTTACCCCCATTTACCGCCAAGAGTTTTCGCTGGCAAAATCCCCAACTTTTACATCTGCTGTATGGTTTGGGAAACCGTGTCGAAGCCCTGAAGCCTCTCTATCACTGGTATGGTCAAACTAAACTCACTTCAGAGACTCCCATCCTGATTAAGGATGTGAATTTCCCCACCCCCCTCTTACCCCGCCTGTGTGAGGTGCTACAACCTAAGTTGATTGGGATGATCCGTAATCCCTTTGGCAGAATTGCGTCTGCGCTTAAGGGGAAAGAACTCAGTCAGTTGAACCAGCGCTCCCAATCCGAGAAAATAGCAGGGATGCGGCGGTCAATTGATGCCGTTGGGGGTAATTTCTTGGCTGAGTATCGCGATCGCTTGCAGGAAATGTCAGATATTCAGTTAGATGCCGTGATCTGGCGTATCCAAGTTGAACCCTTGGTTGAGTATACTCGCTCTTATGACCAGGGATTAGTCGTTGTCTATGAAGATTTATGTAATGATCCCCAGGGCAAAATTACAGAAATCTTTGACTTCGTGGGCTGGGAACTCGGTCAATCCACTCGCGACTTCATCAATGAATCAACCGCTGGCGAACGCCAGTTATCTGATAAATCTAAGGCATATTTTAGTGTCTACCGCGATCCTCGCACCAGTATGTCCAAGTGGAAAACCCAGCTTACCGATGAACAACAAGCCGATATTGCTTCCGTGATTCGCGATTCACCCTTAAAAGAGCTTTGGTCAGATCTACCCCTTTGAACTGAGACTCTAAGGATATAATTTTAGGTGGAATGGCAATACAGTTCTTTCATTCGTTTGTAGTGGGCACTTTAGTGCCGCCAGCGCTTCAGCGCTGACTACAAACTGCGCTCACTTGGGGTTTAAGTTTCAGAAATTTATGTCCCGGCGATAATCCAGCCAATCTCAACAACTTCTAATGAAAGCACTAATTCTTTCCGGCGGAAAAGGAACGCGACTACGCCCCCTGACCTATACAGGGGCAAAACAACTCGTCCCCGTTGCAAATAAACCCATTTTGTGGTATGGAATTGAAGCAATCGTCGCCGCAGGGATTACCGATATTGGGATTATTATCAGCCCAGAAACCGGAGAAGAAGTGAAGACCAAAACCGGAACGGGCGATCGCTTTGGGGCTAAGATTACTTATATCCTCCAGGATAAACCAGCGGGATTGGCACATGCGGTCAAAATTGCTCAACCGTTTCTAGGAGATTCACCGTTTTTAATGTATCTGGGTGATAACCTGGTACAAAGTGACTTGAGCTTATTTATTGAACGCTTTCACGAACGACAGCTAGATGCCTTAATCCTGTTGTGTACCGTCCCTAATCCCACCGCATTTGGCGTGGCTAAGGTAGATGAGGAAGGGCGAGTCTTGCAGTTGGTGGAAAAGCCCAAGGTTCCGCCCTCGAATTTGGCACTGGTGGGGATTTATCTATTTTCTAACACAGTTCACCATGCGATCGCGAATATTAAACCCTCGGCTAGAGGAGAGTTGGAAATTACCGATGCGATCCAATATCTGATTGACCAACCGAAGCAGGTGGAGTCGTTCCAGTTACAGGGTTGGTGGCTGGATACAGGGAAAAAAGATGACTTGTTGGAAGCCAATCGGGTTATTTTGGATACCCTGTTAGAAACCGCTGTCCAAGGCGAGGTTGATGAAAATAGTCAGGTGATTGGGCGGGTCAAGATTGGTCAGGGTTCCCAGGTGGTTAACTGTACGATTCGTGGACCGGTGACGATTGGCAGTGATTGTCATCTGGAAAACTGTTTTATCGGTCCATACAGTAGTGTAGCTGACCAGGTGACGCTGGTTGATACGGACTTAGAGCATAGTGTGATTTTACAGGGGGCGAAGGTGATTGGCGTACAGCAGCGGATAGTCGATAGTGTGATTGGACAACGGGCAAAGTTGAGTGTAGCGCCACGGCGTCCCAAGGCGTTGCGGTTTATGATTGGCGATGACTCTCAAATAGAATTGGTTTGATAACCTTAGTCGCCCAAAAACACCTGGGGTGAACCTGTAGGGGCGACCTGACTTTTCACAAAGTCTAGAACCCTGATTCGGGGCGGGTTTAGTCACATATCTTGTGGAACCGAAAAGATAGTCGTGAAACCCGCCCCTACACACGAGAGGCGTCATGTCATTGAGGGAAGCTAAGGGTCAAAACTTACCTTCCTTCGTTGCACCACATACCTTCAAAAGTAAGGTAGGGGCGACCCGCTTGCACTAATTAACAACTCCAGCTACTGAATGGGTTCGGGTCGCCCTCTCCTCAACCCTCTGTGACAAAAAGTGTTTCTTAGGAGTCAAGGGTTAACAGTTGAGCTATTTATCCTCTAAAATTGGAAAGAGTATAGGATAGACTGGTTACCCTACCCGACTGTTAAGTGAATTGAGCTACAGCCTTCCACCATAAAGCCAACAGTGTAGTCATAACCCAACCCACCTTCAGCGTTCTATGTGTATTACTGCTCAAAGCAAATCCTGTTCATAAACGAAAGTCATCCGTAGGGGCGCACCGACGTGCGCCCTTCCCCATCCCCGGCAATTCATGTAAATAGGCTCTAATCTAAAAAATATTTATACAGATGATTGACTATCTTTCCAAAGTTTTATATGTCCTAACGGGAAGCCGAAAAAGCCTTGTATTCCTCTTACTAATATTTATCTTCACCTCAATTATCGAAGCCTTTGGTATCGGCTTAGTTGGACCATTCTTCAGCCTAGCGTCTAACCCAGAATCGATTCAGAGTATTACTGTACTCGACTGGGCTTATCGAAAGTCAGGAGTTGAATCGGCTCAACAATTTATTCCCATCGTCGGATTTATAATTATTGCAATTTTTTGTATTCAATCCATATTATATTTCCTTGCTCAAACCTATATCTATAGATACACACATCAACAAAAAAGCCGATTGATATCTCGGTTACTCAAAGCTTATTTAGATGCTCCCTATACATTTTACTTAAAACAAAATACAGCGAACATCATCAAAAATATTATTAGCGAAACGAATATGTTTACTCAAGGATGTTTGTTGGCGCTACTCCTTTTTATGACAAACGGCATTGTTGTCGGAGTTTTAGTGGGGTTAATGGCTTATAGCAGCCCCCTACTTCTAGTGATGATTTTGGCGATTTTAGTGCCGACATTTTTATTGTTCAATAAGTTGGGACATAGATTTAAACGGTGGGGAAAAACTCAATCGGAAACTCAGAGAGAAATGATTCGCACGATCAATCATGGTCTCGGCGGATTGAAAGAAACCAGGGTAATCGGGTGTGAAGTGTATTTTGAAAATCAAATAGACAGGCAAGCTCGTCAATATGCGAGGGCGGCTACTTTATCCCAAGCATCAAGTATATTACCGAACATTTTTATTAAAACCAGCTTAATTGTATTTGTCGTTCTCTTTGTTTCTCTGTTTCACATCTTTTTCACTGAGAGTGAGCAAGATTTGACTGCTGTAATGGGAGTATTTGCTGTGGCTGCAGTGCGCTTAATTCCAGCATCAAGTCAGTTCATTAGTTCAATGGCGCAAATGCGAACCTCTAGCCATGCGCTAGATATGCTCTACTTGGATCTCAAGGAGATAGAAAAACGAGAAGTCCACAATAGTTTAGAGAGTTTAAACGGTTTAACAGCGAAGGGATTAGTTGATCGGAGAAATAAAGATAGGAACCTGTTAAGTTTCGCGAATCAAATCGACCTGATTGATGTAACCTATCGTTATCCGGAGGCTTCCGATCCGTCTCTTGACCAGATTTCTTTTAAAATTAAGAAAGGGGAATCAATTGCCTTAATTGGTAAGTCGGGAGCGGGAAAGACGACGTTAGTGGATGTGATATTAGGGCTTTTGGAGCTAGAGAGTGGAGATATTAAAGTGGATGGTGTATCCATCTACGAGAATCTGCGCTCTTGGCAAAATCTTGTCGGCTATATTCCCCAGTCTATTTTTCTGACTGATGATACAATCGAACGGAATATTGCCTTTGGTGTCCCTGATGATCAGATTGACGAGGGGCGATTGTATAAGGCGATCGCAGCGGCACAGATTGAGGAATTGATTGAGCAGTTACCCGATGGGATAAAGACGGGGGTAGGTGAACGGGGGGTACGCTTATCCGGGGGACAACGCCAACGGATAGGGATTGCTAGGGCTATTTATCATGAACGGGAAATTTTGGTACTGGACGAAGCGACGGCGGCATTGGATAATGAAACAGAGAGTCGGGTGACAGCGGCGATTAACGCTCTGGCGGGGACGAAAACCCTGATTGTGATTGCTCATCGCCTGTCTACGGTTGAGAACTGCGATCGCGTTTATATGTTGGAGAAAGGAAGAGTGGTGAAGTCGGGTAGTTATCAGGAAGTGGTTTTGGAAACATAAAAAAGCAGTATGAATATTTATATTATTAGGACTAAATAGAATGCTGAATAATACGGGTAATATAATTTTTTATAGAGCCTATACTCAATATGAAAATCTGGGTGATATTATAATTCACAAGACACTGATAAGAAGACTAAGAAACTACGGTAGCCTTATTATAGATGATATTGGAGTGCCAGACTGGTATTGCCAAGAATTAGGTCTGGAATCTGAAGAACGTGCTAGCCAGTACGGTTACAATGGTACACAAGAAGAAGACTTTTGGCGCTTCATGTTGCTGGTAAACTTGAAGTCAATAATAAAATTGAATTTCAAGAAGATGTATTTTGTCCTGAGTCCTGGGAATGATGCTATGGGCTGGGGACGTTGGAAATCAGCTAAACGAGTATTGTATTCATTTTGGCTAGCCACTCTTGAAGTCCGCATCGTGCGATTTGGAGTTTCTATTGGTCCTTTTACACGCCAGAGAGAGCTTGTAGAGAAATTAAGCTCTAAGTTTATGTATTTTTATTCGGTTAGAGACAGCATTTCTAGGAATTATGCTAAATCAATTGGTATAAATAATGTGTATTTATTTCCTGACCTGGCTTGGCTCATGGAAAAACCAGCTAGCCATAATTTGATCAGGAATAGTGGAGAAGAAGATTATGTTATTTTTAGTTTTAGAAGCCTACCCATATCTAAAAAGGACTTAACAAAATCAGACTTTAGCACCCCGGAATCTTTATGCTCTGTATTGGATGAAATAGTTAAATTAGTGTGTGGTCAATGGTCAAAAAAGCTAATAATCTCTTATCAAGTAACTCGAGACCACGACTTTTGTAAAGAACTTGCTGATAGATATACCAATTTGGCTGATGTCGTTTTCATCGAAAAGCAAATAGATAGCCAATCCATGTATGATTTGTATTCCCGTGCGTTGATGGTTTTTAGTAATCGACTCCATGTGCTGATGTTTGCCATGGCTTGCGGTTCGCTACCTGTTGCGGTTGTGGATGCAGCGGTTCAACATAAAGTTACTGGTATATTTTCCGACGTTGGTTTAATGCAGTTAGTCATAGACATAGGCAAAGGAACCTCAGCAGTTGAGAGTTTACCAGGAATTGTGGATGAGGCTGATAAGATAAAAGAAAAGATGGCTTCATGTTATAAAAATAGACGTCAGGAGGGTGAAGATCTGCTACAGAAGGTTATGACAGGGAAAATTCAGTGAAGTTAGCCAACCAATAGGCATCTTCCTGTAAGGAGTTTGACAATTTATTTATAGTAACTGATAGGGAATATCGTTTGATGACACTGCCAAATTTTTTTATCATTGGTGCGCCAAGTTCAGGAACAACTTCGCTTTACTATTATATAAAGCAGCATCCTCAAGTTTTCATGTGTTCTGTTAAAGAACCTCATTTTTTATCCTTTGGTGATAAGGAATTTAAATTGATCGCAAGTGATGAGTATGAGCAGCGGAAATATAAAATAGATACATTAGAAAAGTATGAGGCACTTTTCCAGGAAGTGTCCGATGAAATAGCAATAGGGGAAGCCTCAACCTCTTATTTGTGGTACAGTTCGAGTATCCCAGCTCAGATAAAGCAGCTTGTACCTCATGCCAAAATAATTGCTCTACTACGAGATCCAGTTAGTAGAGCTTATTCAAATTATATAAGATCTCTAAAGGTCAACATCGAACCAATTACTAATTTTGCAGAGGCACTTAAACAAGAGCCTCTTCGGATTGAAAATAATTCCTCACCTAGTTGTATCTATAAAAGCAAAGGATTTTATTATGAGCATCTAAAGCATTATTTTGAAGTTTTTGATAAAGATAAGATAATGATATGCCTTTATGATGATTTAAAAGATAAACCTGAAAGATTAATGGAAAATATATTTAGATTTTTAGGTGTTGATAGTACATTTAATCCCAATATTTCCGAAAAGAAAAATGCTTCTTTCCTTCCCAAAAATAGTTTATTTAAAAAATTCATTGATACACCGAATCCATTGAAGTCAATTCTTAAGCCACTTATCCCTGAAAATATGCGAGAATTAGCTGTTACAAATTTAAGAAGGTGGAATAAAATAAAACCAAGCCTTGAGCCTGAAATTCATAAACAATTATTACAAGAGTATTACGAAGATATTTTAAAGTTGCAGTCTCTTATCGAGAGAGACTTGACTCCATGGTTAAAAAGCGACTAAATCTAGCTAGCTAGCAATCTAAAATCCATTATATGGTAGTAATAAAGAGCAATACAGCACTTTTCACGTTTATAGAATACAAAATTGTATCCGTTTGCATTTCAGCTCAATCATGGTCTGTAGTCTACTAACTTGAAAATCGTTGTAATTGGGTAACCTTTAGCGGCTTGTTCATTAGGCGAATCTGAATCAAACGATCTTTTTTTGTGTATGTCTCAACCCGTAGATTTACTCCTAATTACCTGGAACCGCCGGGAGTATGTGGAAAAAACCCTATCTAACCTGTTAGCTGACCCATCAGATTTTCGTTTGTATTGCTGGGACAATGCATCTCAGGATGGTACAGCCGATTTAATTGCTTCGATTAATGATCCGCGTGTCGTCAAACGCCACTTCAACCAGGAAAATGTTGCTCAGTATGAACCTTGTATTTGGTTCTTTGAAGCAGCAACCAGTGATGTCATTGGTAAGGTTGATGATGATATCCTCTTACCTGCTGGTTGGACAGAGCGAATCGCACCCATGATCCGCAAAGATCCACAATTTGGTATGCTAGGCTGCTGGATTTTCATGCCTGAAGACTGGAATGAGTTTCTTGCCCAGCAAAACATTGTTGAACTGTCAGGTGAACGGGTGTTCCGATGTGTCATGATTCAGGGACAGTCGTTTCTAGCTCGAAAGGATTACTTGCTGCGTTACCAGAACCAAGCCAAAACGGGTATCCCGATTAACCGAGTTGCCATGTCACTTGATGGTTTAGTCAGTGGATATCCTGTTCCCCTCCTCTATGCTCATAACATGGATGATCCGCGATCGCCCATGAATGTTAAAACCAAAGCGGGTCGTCTGGGAAGCGATTCAGCCCTAAGTGCCAGGGCGCTCAAGTTTGAGTCCGCTGAAGCGTTTGGGCAATGGATTGCCGCTGATGCCCTGCATCGTCAAACTGTTCCCTTTGAGCAGCAGATTAAGTGGATGCGGCTTAAGCAGGATAAGACTGTGATGGGAAAGATCAAATGTAAGCTATGGAAATTATTATTTAAGCCCAAAATAAAGCAGTAAGAACACTAAGCAGTATAGAACCCTCAACTAGGCTGGTTAAGATGCCAGTGACTTCACCCTTAGAGCTAGAGTAGAGGAAGTATTCCTGCTCTTGGTTCAACGTTCAATTACCGTTTCTCCAACGCTAGACCTTATGACTCCCCAAGCCCAACTAGCCATGCTTGCCTGGATACCTCTTGTCTTGTACCTGTTTATTCGGTTTCCAGTATACAAGGCAGTTGCAATTGGTTTCATTGGCGCTTGGTTATTTCTGCCTCAGAGAGCCGGATTTTCATTTCCCGGCTTCCCAGACTATGATCGGGTGTCAGCCGCGAGTTATTGCATTTTACTAGCTACTTGCATTTTTGATGTGGGACGCTTCCAGTCGTTTAAACTGGGTTGGCTTGACCTACCCATGCTCATCTGGTGTGTCTGCCCTCTCGCTTCATCCCTGAGCAATGGTTTAGGTCTTTATGATGGTCTTTCATCTACTCTTGCTGAAACTGTCAAGTGGGGATTTCCCTACTTTCTAGGGCGAATCTACTTTAACAACCTCAAAGGTTTGCGTCTATTGGCGATCGCCATCTTTGTGGGTGGGATAGTTTATGTTCCATTATGCCTGTATGAAATCCGCATGAGTCCCCAGTTACACATCATGGTATATGGCTACTTCCCCCATAGTTTTGCCCAAACTATGCGTTATGGAGGATTTAGACCGCAAGTGTTTATGCAGCATGGTTTGGCAGTGGGCGTATGGATGATGGCAGCGACTTTAGTCGGGATTTGGTTGTGGCAAACTGGGGTAATTAAGCAACTCTGGGGAATACCCATGCGTTGGCTTGTACCTGTGTTGCTGATTACTTTTATATTGTGTAAATCTACGGGAGCTTGGTTTCTAGGTGTTTTTGGGCTGATTATCTTGTTGGCTGCCAAATGGCTCCGCACTGCCCTGCCTTTGTTGCTCCTGATTGGGGGTATCTTCTTCTACCAATACTATGTGGCAACTGGACTGTTTACGACACAACAGCAGGATCAGATTATTTCCTTTATAACCGAAGTAACTAATGAAGAGCGAGCTGGCTCCTTAGAAACCCGATTTGACGCAGAACAACTTTTGGGAGAGCGGGCACGGCAACAGATAATTTTTGGCTGGGGTGGATGGAACCGAAACCGTGTGTATGAATATAACAGTTTTGGAGAACGTAGAGATGTCGCTCCCACCGACAGTTTATGGATTATCACATTTGGCACTAAGGGTTTAGTCGGAATATTCAGTTTAACTACAGCACTGTTACTACCTGTAGTAGTGTTATGCGGCTGGCGTTATCCGGCTTATTTGTGGTTTAATCCTAAAGTAGCACCAGCAGTGGCAGTAGGTTTAGTTATAACTCTGTATATGGCTGATAATCTGACCAATAACATGTTCAATCCAGTCTTTCCACTTGCTAGTGGAGGAATAGCTGGGCTGGTACTGCAAGGGACTGAAATTCCCACTAAGGTTAGGAGTTCTCGTGCATCAGCAACGAAGCGTACTCTGGCTAAATCCAGAAAACACCTGTATGATTAACCTGTTCAAAGTTTATTTGTGAAAGGTGTGTTAATGATTCGTTTAGTTATAAGGGTTGAGTTGAGATAACTTATTGAAGGTAAAAATAAAACAAATTTACTATGGCAATGACAACAAAACTTACTTTTGTCGCTGTAGTCCACAGCTATTAATATATTTTTAATTCAAAATTCCCACGATGAAGCCTAATTACGTTTTAATTGTAGGACAGGGTCGATCCGGAACCAACTGGTTACTTGATCTGCTGGATCTTAGCCCCTACACTCATTGTCGCAATGAACCGAATGAGCTAGACGCTTCTCCTCTGGCTCAACTTCCCTCACCCTTTGCGCGTCAACCTCTAGGTGATTCCTTCCCCCAGGAGTGGGATCAAGCGGTTGCGTTAACTTCATTAAGAATGGGCGATCGCGACAGAATCGCCACTCATCCCAAATCCTATATCTACGAACCCGTGCGTCGGTTAGGCGGCGCCTTAGTGCTGGGTAAACGCCGAGTGCGTCGGCTGCTTTCTCCGGCGTTCCCCAGTCTCGGACAATCAGAATGGTCAATCCCCTGGTGGTTTGCCCAAACCAATGCGCTCAAGCAAGCCACGACCATCTTAAAGCTAAATAGTACCCTAGCGTGGGCTGAGTGGGTGCTACTCAACCGAGTTGGTGCTTTAGTCATTCACATTGTACGGCATCCTGGAGGATATATGAACTCCTGGCAGAAGCGATGTGTGGCGGGTTTGGGACTTGACCCTGTAAATGTAAAAAAGGATAACGATGAACGCCTCAGACAGGTTGTAGAAAGTGACCCCCAGTGGGCGGAACTTTTTGGTAATATAGACACCATGCCTATTGAAGAGTCGGAATTGTGGTATTGGCGCTACATTCACGAAACCCTTTACCAGGTTGGTCATGAACGCCCCAATTACATGCGGCTGATTTATGAGGACTTGGTTGCTGATCCTGTACAAGTCATGAAGACTATCTATGAAAAATGCAATTTGCCGTGGACAACCGAAATAGAGAGAGAAATATCTAACAGTGCGTCCCGTTCAAAATCAATTGCCACAGCATGGCATAAAAAGTTACAGCCAGAACAGGTAGAATTAGTCAGGCGGATTCTCAATGGTAGCTTTATGGCTCAATGGTGGGAGGAATAGGATTTACATCTAAAATTCTTTCCTTCAAGTGATAATACCTAATTTATGGGAAACTCCCTTCAACACGTCTTTAAAAAACTCATAGTACATCTGCCCAATCTGTGACCAAGCAAAACGTCGTTCAACCAGTTCCCGTCGCCCACTAATATCTTCAGGGTTGTTAAGCTTTAGCGCCTGATGAATACCAGCAATCACCTGCGCTTCTTCAGTCGTATCGACTAATACCGATGTTTCCTCTAACATCCACTGAGTTACCGCACTCTCATGAGTCACAATTGGCAATCCTGTCGCCAACGCCTCAATATACACATTCCCAAACGGTTCATCCAGACTCAAATGTAACACCAAATCAGCCGCCCGATAAAGGTCAGGCATTTTCTCACGGGGCAGTTTTTTCCAGTGAAACCGCCCCGCCATCAGTTGCTGACCCAAGTTATTCACTTTTTCCCGTTCTGGACCATCACCACAGACAACCAGATGTAAATCTTCAATCTGGGACACCGCCCGAATTCCCTCAACCACTCGCTTAGAGGGAATCAACGCACTCACCATCAGCACCACCGGAACGTCCCTGGGTAACCCCAATGCTTCTCGTTCCACCTGACCCGGTGAAAATTGCTCTGGATTAACCCCATTGGGAATTAATCGGCAAAACCACCGATCCTTATTTCGCTCAAAATACTCGGGATTCGTACAAACCAATCCATCGCAGCCAAAGAAACGATACTCCCGTCGGTTAGCATACGCTGGATAATCCCCATTTTGGGTAACAAATACGTGAGCAGGTCGGCGTTTCCCCCCCCTTGTCCGCAGAAACCAATTTAGAAACGGATAGCTACAGGTTACCGTCAAATCAAAATCACTAGGTCGATACCGCCGACTTAATCCCGGTAGAAACGTGAATTCTTCATAAACATACTCCGTGCGAAATAGAGGAACCTGGGGCAAATTCTCGAAGCGTTCGCGGGGGATGTTGTCGATATGCACAAAGGTATAGGGTTGATGATCCCGCCCTTCCCCCGACCCAAACAGGGTAACGCTTACCCCTTCAAGTTGTGCCAGTTCCCTAGCAATGGATTCAAACGCCACTTCCGCACCCCGCACCACACGGTGCAAGCCGGGTAGGACAAAAGCGATACGCATGGGTTGGTTATCATTGGTCATTGGTCATTTGTGAATCAGGAATTTCCCGCGATCGCGATTCTAGTAGTGCAAGCTGATACTCGTTTCTCGCTAGCGCTTCCACGCTTCTGTTAGGGATGAAAGAAGCACCTGTGGAAGCCATGTAGGGGCAACCCGCTTGCACATCTGTGTCAACTTAAGCTCAACCCCTCACCCCCAGCCCCTCTCCCAACCCCCCTCGTTCCCCCCTACAAGAGGGGGGAGGACTAAGGATGTTTCACTTTTGTTGCACGGGAGAGGGGAGCAAGAGAATCCGGTTCCCCTTCTCCCCACGGTCCGAAGTTGGGGTTAGGGGATGAGGGGGAAATGTCGAGGAGTAGATAGACACAGCTTAAAACCTTGCCAGCATTGCTTTTCTACCTTAAGTTGACACCAATACCGACTTACATCAATCAACAACTGGAGTAATACTCATCCGAGGTGAATTATACTATTTAATAAGGTATTTGTCTCCTCTTGGCTTAAGGGCACGACAATGTCGTACCCCTACAAAATAAAACTATAATAGCCCCCGAATGTTAAATACCCCCATCTTCCTCTGACAGGACTCAAGTAGATTATTCCCAAATCTATGAACGCCAAAACTTCTCCCCCCCTATTTATCTCAATCCTCAATTACCGCACACCCAAGCTAGCCATAGAATGTTTAGAGTCTCTCGTCAGTGAAGTCCAAGCCCTACCCGGTACTCGTGTCATCGTAGCGGATAATGATTCTGGCGATGGTTCAGTCGAACAAATAAGCGCGGCGATTGAAACCCACAATTGGGGTGACTGGGCGTCGGTTCTCCCCCTGGATCATAATGGAGGCTGTGCCTTTGGCAACAACGCGGCGATTCGTCTGGGATTAGAATCCGATAATCCTCCCGACTACATTCTCTTACTCAACCCCGATACCATCGTTAAACCCGGTGCGTTGCAGGTGCTAATCAACTTTATGAATGAGCATCCGGATGCAGGAATGGCGGGTAGCCGCTTAGAACTCCCCGATGGTACACCCCTGCTTTCTGCCTTTCGCTTTCACACCATCCTGAGTGAACTGGATAGAGGCTGGCGCTTAGGTATCTTATCAAAACTGTTAGATAAATGGATTGTAGCACCTCCCATGTCAGAAACCACCTGTCAAATCGATTGGGTGGGGGGGGCGAGTATGATTGTGCGGCGCGAGGTGTTTGAACAGATTGGTTTGCTTGATGAAGGGTATTTCTTGTATTACGAAGAAGTAGACTTTTGCCTGCGGGCGCGAAAAGCGGGTTGGACCTGTTGGTATGTCCCTGAGAGTGTGATTATCCATATCGTGGGACAAAGTACGGGCGTAACAACTCCCACAGACAGTCCCAAACGCCTTCCCCAGTACATGTTTGATTCCCGGCGACGCTATTTCCTAAAAAATCACGGTTGGCTGTATACGGCGCTAGCGGATATGGCTTGGTTGTCTGGATACGCAGTGTGGCGAGTGCGTCGTGTCTTGCAAGGAAAACCGGATCGAGACCCGCCCCAGTTACTCAGTGATTCGATTCAAAATAGTGTGTTTTTTAAAGCCAAGTTAGACCAAATTGGCAAATTTTGAGGGTTAGATTTTTACTGCCAAGATTATCTTGGCGGTTAGAAACCGCAGCTACACAAACAAAACCTGCCTTCGCAGGTTAACTAGGGGAAGACTTTATTTACACGATTCATATTAAACTAGAGGTAGGTTGGGTCTCGTGCCTCGACCCAACAAGAACTCAATAGAAGTTAGTTGGGCAAGTCATACCAAATCCGGGTTAGCAACCCCCGTTATAAGCTAGTCCGCGTAGGCGGACTTTGTTTGTGTAGCTGCGACTTCTAGTCGCCAGGGCAAAAAAGGGGTTCCAAAGGCGGATTTGGTATCAGTTGGGTTTCACTTCGTTCAACCCAACCTACAAAAGTGAATACAAAACTTAACTATTACATACTCCCGGATGCATCCCTGGAGTCAATAAACTTATAAAATATGGACAAAAGGTATGGGAACAATAAACTGAGATGTATAATTCCCCGCTTGACGCACCTTATTCACAATCTCATCGCGATAATTCCAGGCGGTTAACAGGAAATAATCAGGGGGATTCTCCTGAGATTCTTCCTCAGAAATCACTTTAACATTTGACTTGGGTAAATATTTCCCCTGCTTCATCGGGGTACTATCCACACAGTATTTAATCTCTTTATCCGTTAATCCGATGAAATTCAACAACGTATTCCCCTTAGCCGTCGCCCCATAAGTATAAATCGTCCAGCCGCCATCCCTTAACCCCGTAATCAATCGACTTAACGTGTCCTTAATTCTCCAGGTATTCTCGACAAAATGCTTAAACGCTGAGGGGGTGAGTAAGAGATCCTCCTGAAGCGTATACTTCCCTACCGCTGAACTAATCTTATCATTGGCGCTGACTTTCTTGGCGACAAAAACAATCGACCCCCCATGGATAGGCGACATAATAATATCCACCAAATGCATATTATGAATCGCCAGCAGCGCTTTCATCGAGCGGATGGAATAGTAGAACATGTGTTCATGATAAATTTGGTCGAACTCATTGTTCTCTATCGTATTCAACAAATAGGCATTTTCAATCACAAAAAAGCCAGAGTCATCCAACATAAGTGTCACCCCCTTAAGCATCCGATGGGGGTCACAGTTATGGGCAAAGCAGTGACGCGCTAGAATAATATTAGGGTTACCAAATTGATCTTTGAGTTTGACCGATGATTCTTCATTGAAAAAGTCGCAAACCGTCTCAATCCCTTTCTGATTCGCAATTTCACTAATTTCCTGAGCTGGATCAATGCCAACCACTTTAGCCACATTGGGTTTAATATGGTCTAAAAATAAACCCACATTACTACCAATCTCTAAGGCAAAGGAATTACTGGTTAAATAATTATTTTTGAATAAGAACGACTGAAGAAAATCATAATGGCGGGACAGCAATGTAGACGAAGGCGTTACATAGAAATAATCTTTATAGAGGGCTTCTTCATCCAAGCAGTCTCGCAACTGGACATTGCCGCAGTTATCACAAATATCTAGAACTAGGGGATAAGAGTCCTGGACCTGTTCGGGCGATTTTTTCAGGGAGTTTGCAGGGGGTGAGGTTCCCAAATCCAGGAGTATGGATACCTCGGCTGAACAAATCCGACAATTCATAAAATTTTACGTCCTATCAATCTACTATGTATTGTACTCGACTTTATGATGTTGCTAGTATTAGCGGTAGAATTCATTAACATCTAACCCATGTCTAGCGTAGAGCCAGATTGGAGCCGAGAAAAGCTTAGCTGTTGGTGGGATCCCCGTAACCAACTACTCAAATCTATCCGCAATTATCAAAAGTGGCAAGCGAGGGGAGGTATTCTGGGTGCATTAATCCGCCGATTCTATGTCCTACCGTATCGCTTCTGGAGTGTAGTAACCGGTAGCGAAATCCCCCTAAACTGCCAAATTGGTGGGGGGCTACTCCTGGTACATCCCAATGGTATAGTCATTAACCCATCAGCATCGATCAGACCGAATTGCAGTATTATGCATCAGGTGACGATTGTCAGGAATGTCAAAATTGGTGCACATGTCTTTATCGGAGCTGGCGCAAAAATAGTTCGTGAGGTGAGTATTGGTGACTATGCGAAAATTGGTGCGAATGCGGTGGTTCTCTATGATGTGCCAGCAGGCGCCACAGCCGTCGGAGTACCTGCTAGAATTATAAATCTTCCCCAGTCGGAAACTTTACCGACTTCTCAGTTGGAAACCTCTATCTCTGAGAAAGCTTAACAACGATCGCACTATCCCTATTCCCCAGAGTTCCAGACACAGCGAGGTTTTCGGGTCATGTTCACCAATCCACCATGGCTGATTATCGTGGAAATAATCCTATTGGCGATCGCACTCTCCCTTCTTGTCCCCATCGGGATGCTGTTCATCGAGTGTTTCGCCGCCCTCTTCCCACCGCGTCAACACCCAGAAGCCCCCCCAGACTCCCCTCCCCCCATAACCGTGCTAATTCCCGCCCACAACGAAGCTTCTGGAATTAGCACAACCCTAAAAACAATAGCACCCCAGCTAACCGACCAAGACCAACTGGTGGTTATTGCCGATAATTGTACCGATGAAACCGCCGCGATCGCACGTCAATTAGACGCAACGGTAATCGAACGCCAAGACACGGAACACCAAGGCAAGGGATATGCCCTAGACTATGGCATAAAGTACCTAGCCACCGACCCACCCGATATCGTGGTACTGGTGGATGCTGACTGTATCGTACATGAAGGCGCGATCGCGAAACTCGCTCAACGTGCTAATACGTCCAAAAGACCCACCCAAGCTATTTACCTGTTGGAACAACCCCCCAACCCCAAACCCAAGGATACCATTTCCGCCCTATCGTTTCGGGTGAAAAACTTAGTTCGTCCCCGTGGATTAGCGCGACTGGGATTCCCCTGCTTATTAATGGGTACGGGGATGGCGTTCCCTTGGTCAGTCATTCACCAAGCGCCCCTGGCGAGTAATAATATAGTCGAGGATATGCAGCTTGGCATCGATTTAGCCATAGCTGGACATTCTCCAGTATTTTGTTTAGACGCTAGAGTAACCGGGTGTCTCCCCCAGCAGCAGGAAGCCGCCAAAACCCAACGCACCCGTTGGGAACATGGACACTTACAAACCTTACTCACCCAAGTCCCGCGACTCCTTGCCCAGTCTGTGTTTCAGCGACGGGTTGACTTGTTCGCGATCGCTCTTGATTTAGTTGTACCACCCCTTTCCCTATTAGTCATGATTTGGGTAGCGGCGATGGGGGGAACATTATTAGCAGCCATTGTGGGAGTATCTTGGATACCAGCGATTTTTGTGGGGTTAGAAGGACTATTAATTCTACTATCAATTATTGGGGCATGGGCTAAGTTTTGCCGTGAGGATATACCTGCACAGACGCTTTTAACTGTACCCTTTTATATTTTGTGGAAGATTCCCCTGTATTTGGCGTTTCTAGTCAAACCTGAGAATAAGTGGATTAGAACAGAACGAGATGCAGTGGATGTTCCAGAATCTTGATGGTTTCCCAATCTACCTGTGTAGAGACGCGCCATGGCGCGTCTCTACAATGTGTGGGGAATGCCCTTAACTCAACGCTTCTACATACTGATGAGGATAGGGATGGCGTTTCCCTAGTCCGTCATTCGCCAAGCACTCCTGGCAAATAATAATATAGTGAAGGTATAGGGTAAAAATCAATGAATGTGTCTTTAACTCCAGAACTAGAACAATTTATTCAACGTCAGATTGATACAGGAAAATACAATTCACCAGAGGAAGTAATTATTAGAGGTATCCAGTTATTAGCAATTATGGAACGTTTCGATCAAGGAAGCGTTGAAGTATTACAACCAACAAAACCCAAAACGGAATGGATGCCTGGTTTTTTTGAAGAAGTGATTGGAGGTTGGGTAGGAGAACCGCTAGTCCGCGAACCGCAGGGAGAGTATGAGACAAGGGAGACGCTATTTTGACCTACCTGCTTGATACGAATGTTTGTATTCGCTTGTTAAATAATACAAGTCCAGCGGTTACGACACGCCTAGCAGCGGAAAAACCCGAAACCATTTATTTGTGTACTGTCGTACAGATTGAGCTAGTTTATGGAGCCTATCGCAGCAGTAATCCTGAACGAAATTTAGTGACACTAGAACGATTTTTCATTCAATTTTCAATTTTACCTTTAGATGAAAAATCTGCCCAAGTTGCCGGACAGATTCGCGCCCAATTAGCGGCTTTGGGTACACCAATTGGTCCCTATGATGTACAAATTGCAGCTATTGCACTAGCGAATGATTTAATCTTGGTAACCCACAATACGGGCGAATTCAGTCGGGTGAATGGACTACGAATTGAGGATTGGGAAGGGGTGGGGTGAAAATAATCCAAGAGACGCGCCATGGCGCGTCTCTTCAATGTGTGGGGAAAACCCCTAACTCAACGCTTCCAGATAATCCCGCACCCGATTCCGCCGCTTGGGTTGGCGCAACTTCTGCAACGCCTTCGCCTCAATTTGCCGCACTCGTTCGCGAGACAGTTCCAGCGCCCGCCCAATCTCAGCCAAGGAATAGGGATGTCCATCGCCCAAACCAAACCGCATACAAATCACATCCCGTTCGCGACTGGTCAAATCAGCTAGGAGTTGCTGTAAATCCCGCTGTAAAGCCTCGCGCATCAATACGTCTTCTGGGGAGGTTTCCTCGGTTTCCAGTAAATCACCCAGTTCTGTATCCTTCTCCTTCCCGACTTTAATCTCCAAGGAAACCGATCGCGGAACTCGCATCAGCACTTCCCGTACCTGCGGCGCATCCATTTCCAACTCTTTGGCGATATCCTCAATCGTGGCTGTACGTCCTCGTTCCTGAGAAATCTTCCGCTGGGCTTTCTTAATCTTATTCAGCTTTTCGGTAATATGAACCGGTAAGCGAATCGTCCGACTTTGAGTCGCGATCGCACGAGTAATTCCCTGACGAATCCACCAATAGGCATAGGTACTAAACCGATACCCCTTAGTCGGATCAAACTTCTCAACTGCCCGTTCTAATCCTAAAGTTCCTTCCTGAATCAAATCTAGCAGTTCTAAACCGCGATTTTGATACTTCTTCGCCACCGACACCACCAGGCGCAGGTTGGCTTTAATCATGTGTTCCTTCGCCTGCAACCCTTGGGCTTGAACCTGTTCCAGTTCCTTAACCGTCAGTTCCGCTAAATCCGCCCAGCGCCGTTTCCCCGCCACCAGACTTGGCTTCAGGGTAGCCACATCCACCCCAGCAGTTGTCGCCCAGCGTTCTAAGGAGGGACGATGTCCTAACTGAGAGGCTAAACGGTCATGGGTTTCGATTAAATGAACGAAATGCTCAATAACTGGCTCCTCTGGTGTGGCGAACTTGACGCGCAAGTCCAGTAGTCGCATATAGCGCTGAACTTTTTGAGCTTCTGAGACTTCCTCATCTCGTCTCAATAAACGAACCCGACCGATTTCTTGAAGATATAGCCGCACCAAATCTGTGGTACGGCGGTTGGCACTTTTAGCAAAGCTAGTCGTGTCGATGTCCTCTTCAATATCTGGATCAACGAAATCATCCACAGGATTTTCTATATCGCCGTGGGTATCATGCAAATCCAGGCTGTAGGTAGGTTGGTCGTGGTCGAATTCGGTGTCGGTAAAAGGAGTGGCTGGCATAGTGATCTCTTAGATTACGACCGATAACGACACTTGATCGAAGTGTGTCATCACTTATTACTAGAATTCCCACCCTTGATGACCGGATAACAGCGTTTTTCGTTTTTCTCAGCGATAAGGGTTACCTGTTTTGCCAGGAAACCCTTACTAAGATTTACTGCTAACGCATCGCCACAGTTTCCGTTTTTACAGAATTCTCAGCATTTTGGGCTTAAACTCTGTCTTAGGTTAGATGACTGGGCTTCTCCTCTAGCAGATAGTATACGCGATACCCTTTTGGGGAATGAGTGACCTTAGTCAAAGGCTGTATTAATCTACATCACCCATCAGACGGATTCCAGAAAGATTATTGAGACTTGTTTGGGAAACCGTTTTTTGACCAGGGTATCATCCGCGAAAACTGGATGGATAGCATGGGGTTATACCGCTAACTCCATCTCTTTCTATTCCATTGTATAGAACAGGCGATAGGAAGTAGGTAACAATTTATATTTTGAACCCGTTTGTTGGGTGTCCGGTGTCGGCTATGGGGTGTCGGGAAAGGAACAATTGAACCTCTCTTGCTCCCCTCTCCCACCCCCGTGCAAAAAAAGCTCCCGCATCCTCTGGCTTCCCCCGTGCAAAAAAAGCTCCCGCATCCCCTGGTCTCCCCCGTGCCAAAAAAGCGAAGCATCCTATGGCTTCCCCCTTAAAAAGGGGGACGGGAGGGGGATCGAAAAGGGGGACGGAAGGGGGATCTCAAGGGGGACGGGAGGGGGATATCAAGGGGGACGGAAGGGGGAACCAAAGCCCTTAGAGTTCGCACGTCTGGAAAGGGCGCACGTCGGTGCGCCCCTACGGAATACCGCTGATTTTCAAAACGTCACTCAGGGTAGGACAGTATGTTGGTAAACCGAATGTCTGGGGATTTACTGGGTTTTGATAGGTGAAATGGCGATAGTTGAGGCAAAATCGATCCCACGCCGCCATCTGAATCCGGAATAAGATAATTAATAGATTCGCTAGTCCAATCGATAAGGGGACTCGAAGATAAATTTTTTTACCCAAATAAGTACAGACTTCTTCTACCGCCTGATTCACGGTGAGGCGCGGATTTCCTAAGACTAAACGATTTGTCGATAATACGTCACCCGTGTTCGCTGTCAACTCCTGACTCGGAGGATGATTAACCAGATAGCACACTACCTGAGCGATATCCTGGGCGTGCATAAAGTGGAAACTCCCATCGGCTTTGAACCAACGAATTAAGTCCATCCATTTGACTACATCCTTAATTCCTGATGAAATATGGGAGTAAGGTTTACGCTCATCTCCCCCCAATACCAACGTGGGAAACACTGTAGTAATTTTAGGCGCGATCGCTAATTTTGAGAGCTGCTGTAAACAGTCATATTTGGAACGGATATAGTCGGTTCCCAGTTGACCGGCTTGTTTGAGTAACTGGTTTTGCTGATTGAGAATGCTAGCAGTGGAAAAATAAATGACTTGTTCACAACGTTGTGTATTCAGCAAATCCAGCAACCGCAGGGTTTTGACTACATTAATATCAAAAACTTCCTGTACTCCTCCCCAAGCGGTTGCTGCCAAAATAGCTACATCTACAGTTTTAAGCAAATCGCCAAACTGATCAATCTGCCGTAAATCAGCTTGACAAATTGTAATACCCGGACGAGCATGGTAGTCAAATCCTAATTTATCTGGATTTCTGACCAATAAATACAACTCGTGATCCGTTTGTTGAATTAAAGTTTCGGCGACATACTGACCGATACAACCACTAGCACCGGTCATGAAGATTCGCTTGGGAGCCATTTGATTTTAGATCTTGAATATCCTAATCCTAGCTCAACCGATATTACATTATGTAAATATTAGGCTTGTCGTAAGGGCATTGGTCCCTAGATTCCTTTGGGTAACATGGGTCAACCCAACTGACAATCTATTCCACGATTTTAGCTGTATGATCCACCTAAATTTGTGTCAGGGGCAGATTGAGTCGCATCTGGGTGATGGACGAAACGACAATAGTGAAATCCTACCTCTACATTTGGATAGGGCGGGTTTTGAATAAACTTTATCATCAATAGCGACACGAAAGCCCATAAACCCGCCCCTACAGACGCGCAATGTCCGACAGACGTAGGGGTTCTCGCATTCGTTTCCAGATTTATCGGTTTTCTGTCAACATACCAGCACGAAGGCTTCGCCCAATCCCCTGTTCCCCAATCTCATTACGCACGAACGGTGAGCAATTGATCAACTTGTTTGGCTGTTTCAAAGAAGAACCTGACGTTATCTTCTGGGGTTCCCGGTAATACACCATGACCCAAATTAAAGATATGACCTCTGTTTCCAGCTTTACGAATCGTATCCAAAATGCGATCGCGGATAAAATCCTGTGACCCAAATAACACGCCAGGGTCCATGTTACCCTGAACGTTCATTTTATAGCCTAACCGCTGTCGCGCTTCTGCCATATCCACCGTCCAGTCTACGCTGATAATATCCACACCGGATTTACCCATGCGCTCTAATATACCTGCACTCCCACTGATATATAAAATCAGAGGCGTATCTGGATGGGTGGCTTTCACCTGCTCAACCACTCGCTGCTGATAGGGTAAGGCAAAGGTATCGTAGTCTTGGGGACTCAGTTGACCCGCCCAGGAATCGAACAGTTGCACGACTTGGGCGCCATTATCAATTTGATAACGTACATAAACTGCGATCGCGTCGGCTATTTTACCCAGAAACTCATGCAGCATGGCAGGTTGGGAAAATGCCATCCCTTTAATAATCGAGTAATTTTTGGAACTTTTCCCCTCAATCGCATAAGCGGCTAACGTCCAAGGCGCACCGACAAAGCCTAATACAGCGGCTTCGTTACCGACTTCCCGGCGCAGCGCTTGTAAAATCTCCCCGACAAATGTTAATTTTTCTAACTCTAAGGGATGAAGCCCGTCAATTTGTGCTTGGGAGCGAATCGGCGGATCAATAATTGGTCCTTTGCTTTCGATAATATCAAAAGGAATACCGATTCCGGGTAGGGGAGTGAGGATATCAGAAAATAGAATCACCCCATCCGGACGAAACGCCTTCCAGGGTTGGAGGGAAATTTCAATAGCAATTTCGGGAATTTCCGAGCGTTCCCGGAAACTGGGATACTTATCGCGTAAATCCCGATAGGCTTTCATATATCGACCCGCCTGTCGCATCATCCACACCGGCGGACGTTCTAATTCTTCACCACGAGCGGCTCGTAATAAATAAGGAACCTGGGTTAACCCAGTCATCAAAATACCTCCGATGTAGGAAACTCGTTTTCGATGCATTTGTTAGCTTACCATTCCGGGCTGACGATTATTTATTAATTTTTCCAACATAATGTTCCCTGATCCCCATCCAGTTCAACCCAGCGTCCCACAGGCAAAGCCGCGTTGACACCATCGTGACCAAAGGGAAAATCGGAGACAATGGGGATATCTAGATCACTTAAGCGATCGCGTAATACCTTTTCAACCGTCCAACTTGACACATTCTGGGGGGGATAGCAGCGGCTAAACCGTCCCAAGGCAATCCCCTTAACCTTTTGAAACATGCCACTCATCCGCCATTGAGTCAACAGGCGGTCAATTCGATAAGGCGCTTCAGTCACGTCCTCTAACGCCAGAATCGCCCCATCCAACGGTGGTAGAATCGGCGTACTCAGTAAATGGGTTGCCACAGTCAGATTCCCTGGCAAAAGCCACCCCCTCACCTTACCCCCGCCCCAACCCTTCCCAGTTAAGGGGGACACAGAGCGTCCTTCTACACAGTCAAATAAGCGATTTAGCGACCATTCCGGTTCACTGGCTAATGTGGTTAAGACTGGACCATGAACACTGCCAATTCCCACCCCAGCTAGACTCCACAAGAGACAGGTAATATCGGAAAAGCCAATCAGCCATTTTTGGATAGGAGATTTTGGCTCAAGACTCCCCTGTTCCCCAAGCAGGGCGGGTTTAGTCAAGTTATCGGTTTCTTGAGTAGCGTTATCGGTCAAACCCGCCCCTACAACCTGGGGTGATATTACCGGGGAAGTCCACGTCCAGTCTTCCAGAAGACGAGCGCTACCATAGCCACCTCGGGTACAAAGAATCCCCTGACATTCTGGGTCATACCAAGCGGCGGCTAACTGCTGGCGTCGTTGGTTATCTGTACCCGCCAGGTAACCATCCCTAGCATCCCAATTCGCTGGTAATTCAACTCGATAACCTCGACGACGCCAAATTTCCACTCCCTGATGGAATGCGTCAACCTCTCTTAACGCACCACTCGGAGCAATCACCCGTAGCAAATCGCCCGATTGTAAGGGATAGAGCTGATTTATATTCACCAAATTTACCTCACGGTAGAGACGTAGCATACTACGTCTCTACACATCACCATCATCGCCATCATCACCATCTACTAATACCGTTACTCCCCCTCTAACTCAACCGCGCCGTGCATTCAAGAATCAACTTTTGGTTAACTAAAGAATAGGGTTGAATTTCCAACGCCCTACGAAAGGCTGTAATTGCCCCTTGATAGTCTCCCAACGCCGCATGGCACAATCCCAAACCATGCAGCGCCCCAAAATGAATAGGATTAAGTTGGATAACCTGCTGACAATCGTCTCTTGAGTTTTGATACTGTTTAAGTACGTAGTAAAGAACGGCTCGTCGATTCCACGCTTCGGCAAAATCAGGTTGCTCTCTAATAATCTGGGTCAGCAGCGCTTCAGCTTGGGCTGCTTCCCCACGTTCTAATAAAATCTGTGTTCGTTCCAGCCGTTCCATACCGGAGATTCCCTTTTGATAGAACCAGATACGCCATAGTGCTTCGGTTGCCTGCTTGCGGACATTTTCGTCAGGGTTTTTTAAGTCCTCCAGTAAGGAATTGATGGATGATTCACTCATATCTTGTCCTCTTATCTAGTATGTAACGGATTACTCAGATTGATACCCACTACCTTATTTTCCCGCCAAAATTTGAATAGAGTCCAGATTATTGCGAGTAAAGATTCCATAAACTTTACGGATGTACCAGTCTTATGACTGCATTTTGTAAAATGGGCAGACTGATACTAAGTTCGCTTACTGTGCTGGTTTTTTGCGGGAAACATAGCTAGGAGAGTCATTCTAGCTGTTCCACTCCAGCAAGGATGTTGAACAAACTAGAATTCAAGCAGTCAGTCCAACTCCCACAAGGGAATGTGTCTCCGCCGCTAGGAGGTTATATGAGTCCTTCTGTGAATCGGTCTTCCGACTCACCCAAGTCTTCTGGTGAAAATCTGCCAGAAGCATCCAGTGTGCAACCGCCACACCCAGCCCCGCCCAATGGCAATTCTCAAAACGTGACTAACTCATCTACTACAACGGATTCAACCGGGACAATGCCATCAGATGTCCAACGACAACAACCTATTCCTCCGCCCAGTGAACCCATGCAGTACCGAGCAATCGGTCTGATTCGGGGAAAATATATGCCCTCTGCTGAGCAATTGACACGGGGTACTCTACTCGCAGATGACGGTACCTTAATTGATGCCGTCTTACTTGGTCGGGTCATGAGTTTGGTGAAAAATCATCTTGATTTAGCTCTATCCCATCTTTGGGTAGTTTATCCTCGCACGAGACAACAAGACGGAAATTTGCACGTCCAAATTGTCGGTGTTTGGGAACCTGAAACACTCAATCAAAATCAAACAACGGCTTCGGAATCAACCGACTCGCCACCGGAAGAGTCAACCCCTGAGGCGCAAACGTCTCCAGATAATTCTCAACCTGAACCAACAGAGCAATTACCAGAAGGTTATTTTTCAATTCGGGGTCAAGTCATTTACCAGTCGCGGGAGAATGAAGACGTTATTGTCAAAATCAAACAGTCTCCCCGTAAAGAGTCAGAGAAAACCAAATTTTTCAAGCTTCAGCTCAAGGGATTGCTTGGGGAAAAGGTGATTAATCACTTTTGGGATTTGCACGTCAAACTGCATACCAATACCCTGATGATTGAGGAAGGCAATGATATTGGTATGGTTCATGCACCCAAAAGGCGATCCAATAAGAATTTTCGCCCACGCCAAGGGTCAAGACCTAAAAAGAGTTCTCCCCGTCGTGGTGCAGGCGAAACAACAGGAACAGGAACCTCACTCAAGCGTTCAGAACCCTTATCCAAACCGGTTCAACGTAGGGACAAGCCAGGTAAAGGTAATTCCTAAGAGCGATTCCTGATAGGCATTGAGCAGGATTCCGCCGCCTATTCTATGCTTCTACCTCATTGGTGAAGTGGTAGTTAGCGGCGGTTATAGGACGTTAAACCTGTAAAGTGCTAATATAACAAAGGACAAATGACAGATGACAGATGACGCCAATCCCACGACCTTCAGTCGTGGGATTGGCTTAATCTATAGTTATTTGAGCGCCCCAGCGATCTTGAGGCAGAAAGGAACGATCCATGGGAATGGATGCCACGGGTTCGGTGAGAGTAAATTCTCCCCTTTCAATCCATTGCTTTAATTCCAAAGCAACTTGCCGTGAGAGAAATAGACTTGCCAAGGGCGCCGTCCGCACAGATTTGCCGTCAATGGTAATGCGCCCCTGCTTCAGTTGAGCATAGCTGACTAATCCAAAGGTGGGACGAACGCGACGGGGGATCGAGAAATCAACCACTGGGGCGACAATCTCTTGATCCGACACGGCACAATGCTGAACAACCTCTTCACTCAAGACAGGTAAGGGTACACCAACGCCCAACATCAGAGACGGACCATAATTTTTAAAGTAGCAACCCCGTACCCACTTGGGATTCATCTGCTTGGCATCCCCAATTAATGCTAATGTAGCGGCAGGACCAATGGGCGTGTGATTGGGAAGGCGTTTCTGCAGGGGAAAATGTTGAGTCCCTTCCCAAGCGATGTAACCAATACCCCCACCCAAGAAAATTTTCGTGCCAATTCCAATCAATTTGAGTTCAGGATCGTTAAGGAGTGGGGAAATAGCTCCAGGATTGGAATAGACTGCATTACTCAGTCTGGGCTGGAGCGGACCTAGATAAGTGTACAAGAGGCGATCGCCCCCATTGACGCCGACGATAAAGTTTTGATACAGATTGCGCGGATTGTAGAGATAGAACTGGTTAATCGTTTCGCGAGTAATCGTCGTATCACAAGAGACTCTAGGATAACAGTCTGTTACCTGTCCAATCGCTCGTAACTGCACCGATTTACCAGCAATCAAGTCTTCAATCACATGGGAACCACCCCGTTCCCTAGATTCCTCAACCTCTGGCAGATCTCCCATATCGGTAGAGTCCACGACTTGAGTCGCGCCCAAATACAAATCCACTGCACCAAAGCCAGCATAAGCAGGTACACCATCTAACCAACATTTACGAATCTTAATCGGGGGGTCTGTGTGACCTAAATTAATAATCGCGCCAGAGGACTCCATCGGCTCAAATGTACCTGTGGTAATCACATCGACGTTCTTAGCCGCCTGAGTAACACCTATCTCGGCGACTCGCGCTTTTAATTCCTCGACCGTCCAGACGACTGCACGACGATGGTGAATTTTGTCATTGATGTCAGCTAGGGTTCGCACAATCAACAGTTGTCATTGGTCATTGGTCATTCTTCATTTGTAAGGGTTTGAGGAATATTTACAAAATTTAACAGAGTTCGGTTTATTTCCATCAACCTACTTAGGGGCTCTTTTCACTATTATCGTTTTTTTCCCGCTCTAATGTTACTCAACCTGCCCTGATGGGTTGACAAGTCGAGAATTGGGCGTAGAGACGTAGCTACGTCTCTACATTGCGTCTTCTGCTTCCCCGGCTCCCCCGGCTCTCCCGGCTCCCCCTGCTCCCCCGGCTCCCCCGGCTCCCCCGGCTCCCCCTGCTCCCCCGGCTTCCCCGGCTCCCCCTACTCCCCCGGCTTCCCCGGCTCCCCCGGCTCCCCCGGCTTCCCCGGCTCCCCCGGCTCCCCCTGCTTTCCCTGCTCCCCCATCCCTTAGGGTATCAGCAGTGGGAGAAACAGCAAAGGTTGTTGCTACAGGTTGAGCATCCTTGTGACTCGGATGATGCCATTGGTCAAGAATATCTTTGACTAGAACCTCCTTGAGCCAAACCTGAGCCACTACCGTTAGGGGAAGCGCTAAGAATAATCCTAAAAATCCAAAGAAGGTCACGAAAAATAACTGGGCGAGCAAAGTTATGGCGGGTAGCAGGGATACCTGCTGCGCCATAACTAAGGGCGTGAGTAAATTAGTTTCAACCTGCTGAATCACAATATACAGAATCAATACAGCCAAGGCTTTCCAGGGCGAATCCAGCAGCGCGATCGCTATCGGTGGGATCACACTCAACGCGGGTCCAATATTGGGAATAAATGTCAAAATTCCAGCTAACGTAGCTTGTGCCAGTGCCAGGGGAACCCTTAACAGCAGTAAGCCGAAAAAACTCAACAAAGAAATAACTGCCATATTAAACAGAATACCCGCTAGCCATCCTCGTAACGATTCATTACACCGTTGCAAAATCTCATCTACTCGACGCCGATAAAATGATGGAAAAATGCGAACAAAACTTTTCCGATAAGGGTTAGGATCGGCAAGGAGCATCAGTGTTAAAATCAGGACAAGCAAACTATTAAGCAGAACACCCAAAGCATTATTAAAAAATGTGACTCCACCCCCTAATACACGATTAATTAAGGGAGGAAGCTGTTGCAGCAACTGGTTAATATCTGGGATATACTGATCGAGCAATCCCGATGAAATATCCGCTTCTATGGCTTCTATCCACTCACCTAATTGTTCGATACCCTGGGGAACCAACTCACTCAGTTGTAGAAATTGCTCGGCAAAAGGAGGTACAATTAGGAAGTAAAATACGACCAAAACACACAGTAACAGAAAAAGCGATAGCAGAACCGCGAAAAAACGCTGCATTCCAGAGCGTTGGAATCTTCCCACCAAAATATTCAAGGCATTAGATATCACAATTGCAGCAAATATAAGCATTAAAATCTGCCTAATTTGCCACAAAATAAATAGTGAAATAATAAAGGCAAGTATACCAATCCATTTACCCAGACTCACTGCCCTACCTCCACGTTACTCTGGTTTGATCATGCTGGAATTCCCCAACTCCCTCATCTGCCCCATCTCCCCTATCTACCCTATCTACTTTATTATCAATACAGACTGAAACAAAAAACAACTTTTGCCATGCTGCACTAGAACACCAGTTCCATAAATGTAATACAAATGTCTGTAAAGTACTTTTTTCTATCCGATGGCTGGACTGTGGGACGAGTTTGGGAGTTTGGAGGACTCTGGAATGTTAATGCTTGGCGACGGGAACCCGAAATCATCCGTCTAAACCTTTGCATCCTGGAACAGGGGGAAAAGTTATGGCTATATCGGGTTGAGGATGCGGTACTGATGGTAGAAGTTAAACCGACACCGGAAGCCTCACCCCAATCCGCAAAAACCATTGGTCAAGTCGTCCTCAAACGTTTGATGAGTGCTGAACAAGTGATTGAGCGATTGACCACCGCGCCGAGTGTTTTGAATCTCTCCTCAGAAACTGACGATTCTTGATTAGCGATTGGATAGAGACGTAGCATGCTACGTCTCTACGTTGGGGCAGGCACTGTTGAGCAAGCGCGTTGGGTCACAACTCAAAACTTCCCCTTGGCTTGCAATCGTTTCTAACAAAAGTTACACTTCTTTAAAGTCAACTGACTCGCCTAGCACTTATGGAACATAGAGGTTAACCTCAAAAAGTAATCGGTTCATTCCTCTAGGCGGGTAAGATCAATTTCTAATATCTTGATTCAAAAGAAGCGTCAAAGTAGAAACTCTATCTCTAGGAGGAGCGTAGTCGATGGGACTACCGTGGTATCGAGTACATACAGTCGTCCTGAATGATCCAGGGCGTCTGATTGCTGTGCATCTGATGCACACTGCCCTTGTGGCAGGCTGGGCTGGTTCGATGGCTTTGTACGAACTAGCAATATTTGATCCGAGTGATCCAGTCCTCAATCCCATGTGGCGTCAAGGAATGTTCGTGATGCCGTTCATGGCGCGTTTAGGGGTCACTGACTCTTGGCGGGGTTGGAGCATTACTGGGGAAACAGCGACAGATGTCGGCTATTGGTCCTTTGAAGGTGTCGCGGCGGCTCATATTGTTCTGGCAGGTCTGTTGTTCTTAGCAGCCTGCTGGCATTGGGTTTACTGGGATTTAGAACTGTTTAGAGATCCCCGCACCGGCGAACCGGCGTTGGATTTGCCGAAAATGTTTGGCATTCACCTGTTCTTGTCGGGTCTTCTCTGCTTTGGCTTTGGTGCATTTCACCTGACTGGGCTTTTTGGTCCGGGAATGTGGGTATCTGATCCTTATGGTCTAACGGGTAGCGTTCAACCTGTAGCCCCAGCGTGGGGTCCTGAAGGATTTAACCCCTTTAACCCAGGCGGTATCGTGGCTCACCATATCGCTGCAGGTATTGTCGGAATTATTGCTGGACTTTTTCACTTAACAGTTCGACCCCCAGAGCGACTTTTCAAAGCGCTGCGGATGGGGAATATCGAAACAGTACTCTCTAGCAGTATTGCCGCTGTATTCTTTGCAGCGTTCGTCGTGGCGGGTACGATGTGGTACGGTTCTGCGGCTACACCGATTGAACTGTTCGGTCCAACCCGTTACCAATGGGATCAAAGCTATTTCCAGGAAGAAATTGATCGCCGTGTGGAACTGGCGATGGCAGACGGAGCCAGCCGCTCAGAGGCGTGGAATCAGATTCCGGAGAAGCTGGCGTTCTACAACTATATCGGCAACTCTCCAGCTAAGGGCGGTTTGTTCCGCACCGGTCCAATGGACAAGGGTGATGGTATTGCCCAAGCTTGGTTGGGTCATCCGGTATTCACCGATGGCGAAGGTCGGGAATTGACGGTGCGCCGTATGCCTAACTTCTTTGAAACCTTCCCGGTCGTTTTGACCGACGCCAATGGCGTTGTTCGTGCGGATATTCCATTCCGGCGGGCTGAGTCGAAATATAGCTTTGAGCAAACAGGTGTCACGGCTAAATTCTACGGTGGTCTTTTGGATGGTCAAACCATTGAAGAACCAGCGGTTGTCAAGCAGTATGCCCGGAAAGCTCAACTGGGTGAGCCGTTTGAATTTGATCGCGAAACCTTAAACTCTGACGGGGTGTTCCGTACTAGTCCACGGGGTTGGTTCACCTTCGGTCATGCGGTTTTTGCTCTGTTGTTCTTCTTTGGTCATATATGGCATGGTTCCCGGACTCTGTTCCGAGATGTATTTGCTGGGGTTGATCCTGACCTAGACGAGCAAGTCGAATTCGGTCTGTTCCAGAAAGTGGGTGATAAGACCACTCGGAAAAAAGAAGCCGTGTAAAACAGCAAGACTTCGTTAATCGGTAGAGGGCAAAAGAAAAAGTACTTTTTCTTTTGCCTCTTTCGCTATTGTGGTTGATCGATATAATAATATTCCCTCGTCTTCAGACAGGGGAGTGTCAATGAGCAAGTTAAACTGGTAGTACAGTAGATAATTGGGTAAGTTGTGACATGGAAAGCCTCATTTATACATTTTTCTTGATTTGCGCTCTTGGCGTTCTGTTTTTTGCTATCGCCTTCCGGGAACCGCCTCGGATTGAAAAGTAGCGATGGCGGCGCTGTTCTCCCTCTGAGCAAGCGTTCTCGTCTCCCTGATGATGAGCGAATTTTATCAGTTCTATAGGATACCCTGAGCCGAATACGGTCTATCTGATTACTTTTGCCGATAGGGATTCGAGTCGGAGGAAATTAGATAGACCCGTATCGGCTCAACTTTCTGTATTTAACTGGATTCGGCGAGAAGTCCCGCGCTGTACTTTTATGTAAGCGTCGGGATGAACGAAGGGAGAGAAAAAACTGATTTTTATAAACTTATGCTTTTCACGCATTACCATCAATTACTTGCATGTGTTAGAATAAAGTAGATAGGCTAGAACTCTAGCCAAAAAACCGCCCGCGAAAACCAAGCTGCACAAAAACATTATTCTGCCTTGGAAGGGCGGCTGCGCGGGTTCTCCTAATGGGAGATAAAGGTTAGATAACTAACCAGAGATGCTGAGTAAGACCGATATACTTTCGGGTATTGAGGCATCGGCGGACGAGACGCGAAGCCTGCATCATAATCTTCGATTTGATGTAGGTAGTTCACCCAGTCTCTAAAGACTTGCTACTATGCGATGCCCCTATTGTCAGCACACCGACAGCCGCGTTTTGGAGTCTCGTTCAACAGAAGCAGGACAAAGTGTTCGGCGTCGTCGGGAGTGTTTGCTTTGTAAACATCGCTTCACGACTTATGAGCGGATTGAATTTGTACCGATTACTGTCCTGAAGCGGGATGGCAAGCGGGAGTCCTTTGACCGTTCTAAGTTGTTACGGGGAATGGTTCGGGCTTGTGAAAAAACAGGAATTTCCCAACGACGTCTGGAAGCGATAGTCGATGAGATTGAAGCTGAAGTTCAGCAGCACTATGGACGGGAGGTCACCAGTAATGAAGTGGGTGAGTTAGTCCTGCGCTACCTGCGACACGAGAGTGAAGTGGCGTATGTCCGGTTTGCCTCAGTTTATCGAAAGTTTCAGGGCATTCGGGATTTTATCGAAACCCTAGAGCATCTCAGAAATGATGCTGAACTAGACAACCCAGGGATGCCGCCTGTACCACCAGCTATCCCGAAGGATTCTGATGATTCGGAGACATCAGCCTCCCTGGTTACTCCCGCGTCAGAGGAGCAACAGGTTTTACGGTGAGAGGCGCTAAACCCTTATCAGATAGAGGTTTTATCATTTTAGGCTACCCGTATATCCGATTTCATGAAGTTTTGTGTACTTCTAGATCTCAACAGGGCGCTCCAGATTGAGTTATAATTACCTGTCTGGACTTTATTAAATCTTTTAAAATAAGGTTAGGTTGAGACAAAGCAATGTAGGTGTAGGTGGCACAATACCGACGTGCGAGTACATCGACAGGAGGCATAGTCATTACGGAGATTAAACAAGGAAACACAACGCACATGCTCAGTCAGAAAACAAATACAATAGATATTGGCTTCACTCACGACGATTTTGCCGCCCTCCTCGACAAGTACGATTATCACTTTAGCCCTGGTGATATTGTCGCAGGTACAGTATTCAGTCTGGAGCCAAGAGGCGCTCTGATTGACATTGGTGCTAAAACCGCCGCTTATATTCCCATACAGGAGATGTCAATTAATCGGGTTGACGCCCCGGAAGAAGTATTGCAGTCAAATGAAACGCGAGAATTTTTCATTTTGACTGACGAGAATGAAGATGGACAGCTCACCCTTTCCATTCGGCGCATTGAGTATATGCGGGCTTGGGAGCGGGTACGGCAGCTTCAAGCGGAAGATGCGACAGTTCGTTCTTTGGTTTTTGCCACAAACCGAGGTGGGGCGCTGGTTCGCATTGAAGGACTACGGGGTTTTATTCCCGGTTCCCATATTAGTACTCGCAAACCGAAGGAAGATTTAGTGGGCGAAGAACTGCCGCTAAAATTCTTAGAGGTAGACGAAGACCGAAACCGTCTGGTTCTCTCTCACCGTCGCGCTTTGGTTGAACGCAAGATGAACCGCTTAGAAGTCGGTGAAGTCGTCGTGGGTTCGGTACGGGGTATTAAGCCTTACGGTGCATTCATTGATATTGGTGGTGTGAGCGGATTGCTACACATTTCGGAAATTTCTCATGATCATATTGACACGCCTCACAGTGTCTTTAATGTCAATGATGAATTGAAAGTGATGATCATTGACTTGGATGCTGAACGCGGTCGGATTTCTCTGTCCACGAAGCAGTTGGAACCTGAACCGGGAGATATGATCAATAATCGGGATCGAGTCTACGAGAAGGCAGAAGAAATGGCTCAGAAGTATCGGGAGAAGATGCTGGCACAACAGCAAGGCACTAATCCTGAATCTCCAGAGCCAGAGTATGAAGTTGAAGAAGAAGAGTTTGTATCAGCGACGGAAGAGTAATCTCGGCGTAAGGACAGATTTATCTAGTTGTGGGGGGAGAGGGGGAGCAATAAGACCCACGCCATAGTTTTTAATTTGGCGTTGGGATACACTGGACTTCCCCACCTCTTTTTTTTTAACTGTACTTTTGCAGGACTTCAACGGTTTTCTGTCCGGTTTTTGCCCAACTAAATTGGCGGGCGCGTTGGAGTCCGAGGGTGCTAAGGCGCGATCGCAGTTGGGTGTCGGTGGCGATAGAGTCCATAGCCGCCGCGAGTTCTGAGGTGTTGTAAGGGTTCACTAGGATAGCCGCATCACCTGCGACTTCTGGGAGGGCGGAGAGGTTAGAGGTGATTACCGGAGTACCACAAGCCATGGCTTCTAGAACCGGGAGTCCAAAGCCTTCCCAGAGACTGGGAAAGATAAGTGCGATCGCGCTGTTGAGAAGTATGGGTAGTTGGTTGTAGGGAACATAGTTGAGAAATTTGATTTGATGGCTTAAGCCGAGGTGGTTGGCTTGGGATTGAAGTTTAGGGGTGTAACGTTGATCACTTGACCCAGCAATCCACAGTTCATAGTCGCCGCAGTTGGGAAGTGTGGCAAAGGCGTCGATTAGTCGGTGTAGGTTTTTATAGGGGTCATGACGTCCGATGTAGAGGAAGTAGGGGTTGGGGTGGGCTGATGTTGCTTCGTGGGGCTTTTTGGGAAACGCAGAGGGGCGCAGAGGTTGGCGCAGAGGGACGCAGAGGGGGTGAAAGTGGTTGGTGTCGTAAGCTAGGGGAATGGGTGTGATTTTGGTGGCGGGGATGGGGTAATAGTCGGTAATGTCTCTGGCGGTGGCTGTGGAGTTACAAATAATGTGTTGGGCTTGGTTGAGGATTTGGGGGATGTAGTAACGGAAGTAGGGGGTGAGGGGGGAGTTAGGTTTGGGAAAGCGTAGTGGGATTAGGTCATGAACCATGACGACATAGCGACAATTGGTATTAAGGGGGGCTTCGGGGATGGGAGAAAAGAGGAGGGGGGAGTTTAAGCTGTGGTAGAGGCGGGGAAGTTGGAGTTGAGTCCATAAAAGGCGACGGAAGTGTCCTTTTGTTCCTTGGGCGGGGCTGAGATTGGCGGGAACAGGGTAGCGGATAAAGTCAGAGGCGAGGGGGAAGTGCTTTGAGGCGATGGGTGAAATGAGGAGGGTGGGATTCAGGGGTTTTAAGTAGGGGAATAGGTTAGCCGCATACGTGGCGATGCCAGTGGGTTGGGAAAATAGAATGGAGAGGTTGATTAAAAGGGGGGAAGACAAGGTTGAATAAGCGATTGAGGAATTCATGAACTGAGTAGAGATTTATAGGCGTTTAGGGTTTCCTGTGCCGTTCTTTCCCAAGAGAATAATTTAGCTCTTTCTTTGCCCTTTTGAATTAATTTCTGGCATAATTGGGTGTCACTGATGATTTTTAAGATAGCGTCGGCTAACTGTATGGGGTCGTTGGGATCAATGAGAAGGGCAGCATCTCCAGCGACTTCGGGGAGAGATGAGGTATTGGAAGTAACGACGGGTGCTCCTAGGCTCATGGCTTCGAGAACCGGAAGACCAAAGCCTTCGTAGTGGGAGGGATAGACAAAGACATCAGCTTTAGAGTAGAAAAGGGCAACACGTTCGTCTGAGAGGTAGTCAAGATGATGGATATGGTGATTCCAGGGAGAGTTCTCCATGGCAGCAAATATGGGTTTATGATGCCAGCCTTTTTGACCGATGAGGATTAGATGATGCTCGATTTTATGTTTTTGTTTGAGGTAGTTAAAAGCAGCAATTAGAGTAGTAATATTTTTTCTCGGTTCTATGGTGCTGACAAAGAGGATATAGGGGTAGGAGAAGTCGTAGTTAACAGATGGGTTAGAGGGAACAAATACATCAGAAGCGTAGCGGCTGGCTAGGGGCGTGACGTGGATGCGGTCGGGATTTACGTTGAGATATTCAATAATATCATTTTTGGAACTTTCGGAGATTGTGATCACTAAATCTGTCCAAGTTAGACATTTTTTTACGCGCTTTGAGTAGGTCTTAACTACGGAATCAATATAATCAGGATATTTAAGAAAAGTCAGGTCATAAATTGTCAGTACTTTTAGACTATTCGGATAAGGAAAAACGGTATAGTTAGTCCCATGTATAATCGTGGGTGAGTCAAGGTGATGTTCTAGATGGCTTGAAAAAAGTCTAGGAAAGTAATCGAGAATAACGTTAGTAAATTTAACGGGTAAAGGTAGGAAATAGCGGTTTGAATAGCGAGAAAGCGAGTTGGGAAAGTCTCGGCGGAGGCGTAGCCAGTTTCTGAGTCCAGGTTGGTATATTAATGCAAGTTGAAAGTTTTCTTGGTATTGGAGAGGATAAAGATAATGAATTAGATTGGCTACGTAAAAACTGATACCACTGGGCTTAATGGAAAAAGGAGTAACATCAATTCCAATGCGATACATAAATGATAATCAACTTACTTTATTTAATTATTTTCAGGTCAAATACCTAGTACACAATCAAGCTTATTCTTCTGATTTCTTGTTTGAAATAGCCTGCCTTAATTCAATCTGTTGTTTGAGTAAACTTATTTCTTGAATAAGAAGTAAATTTAATTTTTCTTGTTTATTGACTTTGATTATTAAACGATAAAGATATATAAAAACACACACAAATAAACCTCCAAATAGTATAATAAATGGAAACTCAACCCCGACTATATGAGCTAAATATACTACAAGTTTAGGAGCAAAAACAAATGTCCCCGGAAATATAGCTAAGGAAGAAAGCAGCAACAAATCGTATAAATCTATCGTATTTTTAATGGTTTTTTTAAGCAATAAAAACAGATAGAGTATCATAAAGATTAGTACAAATACAACCGTCTGAGGTGTGGGACTATAAGTCATAGGTTTGTTTAAAAATCGTTTTCTTCATCAAGAATTGCTAGGAATATGGGATAAAATATTTATATATGTCGTCCCATTCTCACTAAAATCAAGTATCCAATCACTCTGATCATATAAAAAAAGGATTTTATCCCAGTAATAGAACTAAAGCCTTGCTCTCTTGAACGCATATTTACAGCAACTTCCCGTACACTAAGACCCCGTTCAAGGGCTACAGCCAATGAAATCGGTTCGGGAAAATCATGGGGGTATTCAGTGCTGAATAATTGAATTACTTTTCTATCCATCATCCTTAATCCACTGGTGGGATCTGTGATTTTATACTGAAAAAGCCATTGAATTACTCCGCTAATAATTCTAATTCCTATTCGGCGTTTCCAGGTTGATTTAAATTCTTTTTTCCTTAAAAAGCGAGAACCAATAATTAAGTTAGCGGGTGAATTCAGGTAGCTTTCTATTAAACAGTAAACTTGGCTAGGAGGATGTTGACCGTCGCCATCAACCTGAACACAAAGTTCATAATTGTGTTGTAGAGCATATTTTATCCCTGTTTGTACAGCACCACCAATTCCTAAGTTAGTTAATAGCTTCACACAGGGAGACAACTGACTCGCTACCGCATAAGTATTATCTTGAGAACCATCATCAATAACCAGGGTATCGTAGCCAAGATTTAATTTTTGGATTTCACGGAGGAGCTTACCTACATTATTTCCTTCGTTGTAACAGGGAATAATTAAGATCGTACTCGGATGGGTCATGGTTACACTTATAATTATTGTACAGAGGTGCCGTGGCACATCTCTACATTGATTTTCACCGCTAACGGTAGTTACACCAATCGACGCTCTAGAATGAACTAGAGGACAACAACTGATGCCAATAATTCTTGAGCAAAAGCCAATAGATAAACAAAACTCTGCGGGGTAAGTTCTCCATCTTGGTGCGGGGTGTTCCTAACACCGCTCGAATCCCTTGTAACCAGAGTCCAGATCCCATTTTTAGCTTCTGTAAAAAAAAGAGTTGAATCAGCTTGCGGCGACGGTGTTTTAACTCCTCCCATCCTCGTCTTCCCTGGGGACTAAAGCTGGTTAAGGTTTCTGAATCATCCAGTTCAATTTTATTTTGACGATGTAATTGACTCCCGGCTAAAGGGGCGACAATAAAGATAGCTACCTCGTCGAGTCCAGCCTGAACCATTGCCCGTAAATAATTACAAGATAATTCATAATCAGCTACCGTCTCGGCGGGATGACCCACTAAAAGACAGGCTTGAGTATAAATTCCATGACGATGGCAGGCTTCAATTAAAGCTAAACCATGAGCATGGTTAAAGGGTTTACCAATTGCTTTGAGGACAGCCGGACTACCGGATTCAGGGCTAATGGAAATGTAACGACATCCAGCTTGAGCATAAAGGGGAATTTGCTCTAATTTTACGGTTTCCGCTTTGGTTCCACTGACAAAATGGAAAAATATCCCGGCTTGGCGTTCAATCAGGAGTTGACATATTTGATTCCATCGCGCAGGTTTGACGGTTGGGTTGAGATCCTCAACTTGGAAATGGCGGACATTAAATCGATCGCGCAGCACGATCATTTCTGTCACTACTTCCTCAGCCGTGCGATCGCGCCATTGCTGGTTATTGGTTTCGGGAACCACGCAGAAGTCACACGGATAGGGACAACCCCGTGATGTGAGTATCGGGAGGAAGCGTCTGGTTTTCGGTCCATGGGAATAGGGAATCGACCAATAATTATTTAAATGGAATAAATCCCAGGCGGGAATCGGATAGGTGGGATGCTTTTCCACGTTTCGCCGCAAGGTATGACTAGGGGGTGGATTTGACACCAGCACGTTTTCTGGAACCGGAACCGTTTGGCGATCCTGTAAGTAGGCGCTAATTTCATGCCAATTCCAGTAGATTTCACCACACACAAGTGCATCCACACCCGCATTAAAGAAGTCCTCAGCCAATTGAGAAACTGCATAAGCGGTAACGGCTTGGGAATTTTCCAATACCGCGATCGCACTTTGAGGGTGAGATTGGCGCAAGTCCCGAATAATCGCCAGAATTTCCTGATGAGACATGACTGAAATCGCGTAAATTATTACTAGATCGGCTGGCTCAATCTCAGGAGTATCAAGAAACTTCGTGAAAGGCTCACCTTGCAGGTAATGATCGCGCCGGGATTCTAGGGTAGTAGGCGAACTCCCAAACAAGTCAATGACACAGATATGATGTCCTTGTTCCCTCAAAAATGCTGCCACAACTGCCAATTCTAGGGGCATATAGGGGACTCCAGAACCCAAGAAATCCCCTTTTTGTACCGCCAGTCGTGGAGAAATTAACGTGATTTTCATATTAATCAAGGACTGGATAATGACTGGTTCTTTCCCGTTCCTGTTTCCAGCTATACTCTTGCTGTCCGGTTATTTGCTGAATCAGCCATTGAGCCGCACCGTAGCCAATATCCATCGCATCTAACGTGCCAATATAGTTAAAGGAACCTTGACGACCGATGGTACGAAAATTAGAGAAGTGATCCAGTTGATTAAGAATCTCGTCTAAGACAGGCTCAAACCCTGACTTATAGACAGGATAGGACGAAGGGAGGCGGATGACCCGTTGATCGAGTATGGAAAATCCCGTATAACCCATATCTTTTAACCCCTGCTTAACTAGGGCAATTAAGTCACTGTCACAACGTTGACTCATGGCTCTACTTTTTGAACCCATCACCTCACAACAAATAATACTACCCCCTGGAGTCATCTGTGGATCAAAGGATTCCTGTTCGCTGAGTCGATGAAACACGATGTTTGGATCGGGAACAAACACCCAAGACTCGTCTAACAAGCTCGGTTGGTCTATCTTTAAAAATACCAGGATCAGGTCGTTGAGCTGAATAATCTCCTGCATCCGAGCCGTTGTCGTTGGCTCAAGCGCATCACCCATGAGTTCGGTGAGTTTGAGGAGGGGGAGTGTAGACACCACCCAGTCATCTGGGTTCACCGGAAACTGTTGAACCGATCCGGTGACGCGATCGCGATAACGAATCCTTCGGATGGTATTATTTTCCACAGTAAGGTGACACACTTCCTGATTCAGCCGATACTCACCTTGGTGGCTGGTTTGAGTCGCGATCGCTTGCCACAGTTTTTGCAGTCCGCCTTTAGGATAGCGAAATTCTAAGGCTTCAAAATTACTCGATTGGCTAATTTTTAGCGATCGCTTAACCAATTCCGTTAGGGATGGGGTTTGCACTCGTCCCTGAGACAGTTTGACATCTAATTGGGCTGGATCATCCCATAGTTTTAGCGCAATCGGTTTGAACAAGGCGTCATAGAGTTTTGTCCCTACCCGCCCCTGCAAATCAGCTTCAAAGGTTAGGGGACGCTTCTTGTTAACCACAGAACCAATCTGAGCCAATCCATAGTCCCAAACCATTGCCGAAAATGAGGCTAACCCATACACCTGAATTAGTGAAAACGGTGAGGGGGGATAAGGTAGAAAGTAACCGCCCATAAAAATACTACTTTTCTTGGGGCGAGTCAACCAATCTTCAGGAGACAAAAGGCGTTCGACTCGCTTCATCAAGTCTTGATTAAGCGTAAAAATTTTATGGGGACCTAAGTCATGAAAGCCGTTTCCTGACCAATGAATGGTTTGGGCGAGTCCTCCCAAACTCGACCCCCGTTCAAGCAGAACAAAAGAGGCGTTGCTATCTTGGGTTAAACCGTGAGCTAGGGCTAGCCCAGCAGGTCCACCGCCGAGGATATAAACTGTCATGGTTTAACTCGCGCCAGAGCCGTGGTTTGACTGGCATAATAAGGGAGCGGAATCTGTTGAATAAACCGGGGGGTGAGTTGTTTCAACATCTGGCTCAAGGGAATTTTATATAGGATTGCCATATCTTCCAAATAGCCAAATTGTAACGTTTGCCAATAGGGTTGAAAATGGAACACCTGAAAACCCGTGCGTTGGCAAATCGTATTGAGAGTTTGGCGGGTAAAGTGATGCAGATGGACGGAAATAATCCACCAAAATCGACGACCTGCTAATTTTGCCTGCCAAGTGCCAATATCGGGATAATTAATCAGCAGAATTCCTCCTAGTTTGAGTAATGTTTGAATTTGCTCAAGTGCAGCTTTTGGATGGGTCAGATGTTCGATCACATCCCAAAGGCATACTAGGTCAAATGATGCCGATTCAAAGGGATGATTGTCCAGAGTTCCCTGTTCTATCTTCAGTCCGCGTTTTCTCCCTTGTTCGACTAAAAACTGTGAGGGTTCTAATCCCACAGCATTGTAACCAAACCGTTGAGCGGCTTCCAAGAACGCTCCCCCAGCCGTACCAATATCCAGAACCGTTGCGCCTTTTGCCGGAATCCGAGAACCCAGGGATAATAAGGTTCGATAAAAGCTTTCGACGCGCATCGGATACTGACTATCATGTCCCGATTCTTCAGATAGCAAATACCCTTGTAAAATAACCGGATCAGGAAAACGGGGAGTTTCATAAATCATGCCACAGTTTTCACATTCAACCAGCCGTTGAGTCCCCGGAACACCTGAGGCGGCGCCGTAAAGTTTCTGGGGATCTTGAATATCTATCCAGGGTTCATACTTAACCTTGTTTTGATTGGAGTCACAAACCGGACAGAGAACTTCAATTTTCATACCTTATGATTTGTTCTGGTTCAGTCAACTTGGCTAACGTCTTTGGCGATAACATCTCTATTTCTGAGAAGGTGGCGGGGTAAATTGCCACGAAATAGGCATTTCTGGGTCTGGGGTTCCCGCAAATCCCATATTAATCGGATAAACATCGACCTGATAACGTTCTGAGCAAGGAAGCAGCGTGAATGACTGATCTGGACTAACAGTTGTTGCCATTCTTTTTCCCGTTGAGGGACAACTTGCGGCAACTATATAACGTTGGTTATGGATTTTTATGACTTGTTTTTGATGGTTATAGCTGTTAACCTTTAAGGAACAGATAAGACTCTGGCAATTCTCCTCTAACTCTATCTTTTTTATGTGCATTTTTTCAAAGTTCCAAAACCCTGTATAGTGAACGATTATTTGTCCATAGACTACAGATATTAATATAGGTAGAATACACACATAGACTAAACGTTGAGGAAAAAAGCGACGACTTGAAGGTAAAAGAGTTGGGTAAAAGTGCCATGGTCCTGCTACTAATGCCAGACACCAGGTTACTAACATCATGTTGCGAACCACCCCATATTTTAAATGCGGACTGCCAAACAGCGGACTTCCCAGATAGGCAACTGTTAAGATTAATCCAGTAATTAAAGGAATTACAAAACTTCCTTTTTTTAGTAGAGTTTTAATATTTTTTTTATATCCAGAAAAGATTAATAGAGTAAAAATGGTTGGTATGGCATAGATTAAAAATGGTACTTGTAATAAAAAAGGCATTTTAAAAACATCAAATTTAAACCCAAAAATCAATGGGTTTATTTCGTAGTTTTGATTAAAACTAAAAAAGTTTGGATCGATAAAGACTTGAACAAATTTAACGGGGAAAACATCCGGGTAAGTTTTATACATTTCTTTTAAAACAGGATGATTATCTCTCAATCCAAAATAGAGTAGGGTTATCGCTTTTTGATGAGTAATAATTTGGCTGGTTAAAAAAGTTACTAAGGAGGATAAACCTAAAACAATACTATATTTGATTAGCTGCAAATAATTAACCCTAGACTTTATTTTTTGTAGTGTTGCTATAGGAGACATCAGCGCTAACAATAATAACCAAGTTCCTATACCTAATAGTAAAGCAATTCCTTCAAATGAACGAATTTGCACTAGGAGTCCTAGGGAAAAACCCAAAAGACTAAACCCAAATAATAGTTTTCTATAATGTCGTTTTTTATAGCTGTCTTCAATATAAAAAATTAATAGCATACAAGACATGCCCATCAGCGTAGCTGGGAAATGAGACCAAGGAATATCTGAAAACGATACAAAGTTACTTGAAAATATTACAGTTAGAGTGTAAATAAAAGCAATTAAGTTTGCCGTTTTAATTTTTGAATTTATAGATAAAGTTCCATAGGTTTCTTTTGCTTGATTTAAGGCATAATACATTAAAAAATTAGCTGAAAAAAAAAGACTAAAGTCGTTAAGATAAATGAGAAGCGATTAAGTAAGACTAGAGAATTTTTTGGATCTGTCGAAAAAAGCTTCGTTACAAGAACGCCTAAAGTTATATAGCCAGATCCCACAAGACCATTTTCTATTGAACCCGACGCTTTTCCTGCCAAAACGTCTTGAAGTGCCTTTAAAAAAACACTTTGATCCCACCAACTCAGTTGCACAATCTCTCCTTGACCAGAATCAGGTAGGATTAGGACAATTAGCAAAAGTAATACGGCAAAAACTAATGTAGTATTGATTTTCATTGCTTTAACCCGATTTTATCGAATTTTACAGATATTTGACTACAATCTGCAAATTATAGGGATTGTCCGAATTTTCTGGAAACATAAGAGCTTTTATAATTTATAACGTAGTCCAATAGCTCTCAATTAGTATGTTTGAGGAGGAACAACATCCATGGGAATTAATGGATGATTGGTGTTTTTATCATTAAACCAAGCTACATCCTCTTGAACCATAGTTAGAATAAGTTGATATTTTCCAGGAGTTGGAGGTGTACGGACAATTGCATTTACGGCAAAGAAATCTTCGGGTGAAACATCCCAAGGTAAACTTGTGCGATCGCCATCTCCATCAAACTCAGCTAACTTGCCATTAACATCTATCCAACGATAAGAGAAATTCGTTTTATGCTTACCTTCTTGAGTCCATATAAAATTACTTTTGTTTTCAACTAAAGCTACTATTTTTATAGATGAGCTTGTATAAACAGGATTTGAGGGAATATCGAGAACAGTTATACCATGAGAAAATAATTTTTTGAGTGGAAATTGAATTGTAGCAGAGGTGAACTTGTTTGAAAAACTGGTAATTTCTTGTACAGCATACTTGGGAATCAGACTATCATTTTTTTTTCCTACATTGGGAGAGATCATACAAAGTCTTCCTTGAATATTTTTACTAGCTATATCAAGCCAATGTAAAATCCTTGCTGTATCCATCGGTTCAGTAGTCGTTCCATAGTTTGGTGGCTGATTCCCAGAGTAGCCATTAACAACTGGTACATTAGCTTCAATACCAGCCCACATTGCTGTTAACTGATCTGCCCAAAAAGGTCTTGCCGGATTCAACGATACATAGGCAAAATCGCAGTTAGTCTGCATTAAGTCCCGAAGTTCTGCAACTTCTTCTATCCAGGGAGCTTTTTCATAGTTAGGTAGGTTTAAAACAATTTGCTCTGACACGCTGACAAGGCAAATAACACTTACTATCAGCAAACGCAAATATTTGCTATTTACTAATGCCTTTAAAAGAGAATCTGCATTTAATAAAACTGCAATAAATAAATAAAAATAAGCAATAGTCCATATTCGACTCACTGCTCTAATAACAGAAGATCCAGGTACAACTTCATAAATAATTCGCCATAAAGATAATCCAAAAGGTAAACGTAATGAAAAACAGAATATTATAATAAAAACAATCAGACAGATTTTAATTATTTTATATGTTTGAATAGTTAATAAAGACTTTAACCGGAGGATTGTGTATATAGATAGTCCAGTCAAAATAATCAATGTCAAGCCGGCGAATAAATGATGTTCATGTTGCATGGGTAAATCACGGGAAACCCAACCTAGCAAGGATGACCACAGACTACCTGGTGGAACAGAAAACCAGGAAGAAAGTCGTGGAATCATTGTATCTACATCTGAATAAGATCTTCCTCCTAAAACTAACTTGGCTTTCAAATAAGGGAATAAGGTAAAAACTGTTAATGCTAACCAGCCCAAAGTAATGCCAATAGCTTGTTTATGACTCTTTTTCCAGTAAGTTATAAAACGATGTCTGGCTTCGGATTCTAGTTTATAAGCTATGCCCAAAAATATGGGTAAGCTAAACATTAAAAACCATCCTAAATAAATCCCCGACAGAATTTGTAAATAAGTGAGTAAGAGTAGTAAAGCCAGCCGTTTTGAGGTCGGCTTTTTCATAAAATTTAATGCGGTTAGGAAAACCAAAGGCGTAAAAAACTGGGGAAGTAACTGCTGATGCCCAATTTTGACAATTCGAGGCATACTGAAGGCAAATAGGAAACCCCCTAAAGCACTGAGTCCATGACCTACGTTGAATTTTTGCATCAGGAAAGCAAAACTAACAAAATTAGCAATACAGACGGCAATCATCCATAACTGGAATGCAATATCTGATGAAAAAAATGCTCTAAATAGCCAATATATGGGGGCTGAACCAAAAAGATTTTCAGAAAAAGCCAATACTTCTTTGTATGGAAAAAAGAATGTGGGTGACCATACATCCCCACTATAGTCACTGTTAACTAGCAGTTGAAAAGAATGCTCTAAAAAATAATTATTAAGTCTTGTGTCTCCCGGGTCAGTTTGCATCAACGAAAAGCCACTGACAAGCGTCGGCTGGAATGCTATCCAAACTCCTATGCCACATAAAACAATGTATGGAAATAATGATTGTAACTTGAAAAAATAGTTTTTCATAAAAATCAAGATAACTTTCTCTACGCAAGAAATTGTCAATAAGATGTAATCTCTGCAAATGACTTATTAAATAAGTTAATCACCTTCCCAAATTATTTCACCAATAGGTTATACTTTATAATGCAATAAATAGCCCATATACCATCTCTCCATCCTATTTTTTTCCCTTCCTTATAGGTACGACCATAATAGGATATGCCAACTTCGTAAATACGACAATTCATTTTCGCCACCTTTGCCGTTATTTCGGGTTCAAAGCCAAATCGATTTTCTTGGATTTTGATGGATTGAACAATCTCTCGTCGAAATGCCTTATAGCAAGTTTCCATATCGCTTAAATTGATATTCGTGAGCATATTCGACAAGGTGGTTAGAAACTTGTTGCCTACCATGTGCCAATAATACACGACTCGGTGAGGTCTACCTCCTTGAAAGCGTGAGCCAAAAACGACATCGGCTTTATCCTTAAGGATAGGATCGATCATGAGCGGATATTCGTGAGGATCGTATTCTAAATCAGCATCTTGAACAATTACAATGTCTCCCGTTGCAGCGGCAAATCCGCTCCGTAAAGCGGCTCCTTTGCCTTGATTTTTTCGATGGTAAATGACACGATTAACCTGATCTTCTAGTCTTGATTGTAGGAGTTCTCGTGTACCGTCTTTTGAACAGTCGTCAACTATGATAATTTCAACATCTCTCATGGGAGATGCTTTTACTGCTTCAACCACTTGACCAATCGTTCCTATTTCGTTATAGCAAGGTATGATAACGGATAGTTTCATTTTAAAATAGTTACTCCTTTTTCGTTACAGTACAGAAATTATTCATTCCAAACTGGAAATATTTGTGTTGAAAATTTTGGAATCCAATTTCACCTATCAATATTTTTTCAAGAGACTTGCGAGTATAGTATCTTTTATGATCTCTGATTTCTGCTTCACTGACTATCTTTAGTCGATAAGCTAAAAACTCTAGTATAGGTTGAGACCAGATAGATGGAACTGTAATTATAAGCTTACCTCTAGGAACAAGTATTCGATAAATTTCTTGTAAAATTTCCTTTTCATATTCAATATGTTCCAAAACGGCAAGCATTGTAATTATATCAAAACTTGAATTATCAAAAGGCAAATAATTATTAAGTTTTAGTTGCTTTGTTGTAATATTGCCAGATTGATAAACCTGAACTTTAAAATCTACACCTACTCCATATTTTATATGACTAGATATAGACCTTAAAAAAGTAGCTGATACACCACAACCAACATCTAGTAGAATAGAATTTCGAGGAATATGGGGTTTCACTCTTCTTAATCTCATCCATCGCAGCAGTGGTTCTAATAAAGGTTCTTTTATTTTTTTCATTGCTTGAATCCTATTTTTTTATTTTAAATAACTAATTGATTTACCGCTATAGTGAAAATCAATAAAATGAAAATAAAAATACCAACTCATTCATAGATCTCTAAATAGCTAATTCTAAACAGTAGTCCTTTCCCTGTCAATTCTTCTAATCTTTCTACAATCCAACTATGGCATGATACGACATTACATCTAGTGTCGAAAATTATTATGCCAACTATAAAGCTATATGCCATTTGGTTCGGTACAGTTTATTAATTTTAGTTATAGCAGTCATTTTTAGGAATTATACTTAAATAATCACAATCTATCTTAGACCAAACATAGTGGCTTTTCACAAAGCGTTGCCCTTGTAATCCCAACTGATAGCTGACGGAGTTTTGAATCATGCCTAAAGCCACGATAAATTCATCTTTATTCTTATACCAAAGTCCCCCTTGCGCCCGCCTACACTGTCCGACTAAAACATCACATCGCCCATTAACTAAAACCGGCTTACCTACCGCCCAAGCTTCCAACAAAACCAGAGAAAGACTTTCATAAGGCGATGGCATGACTAGAATATCACAAGCCGCGATCGCATCCCACTTGGTTTGCTCATCCACAAACCCCAAGGCGAGGATATCGGGATGCTGGGGAATCGGCATAGCTGGCTTTCCTAGTAAGACTAACTTTCTGGGTTTTGTTTCCTGCGATCGCAACTCCATGAAATAACCAAACAACTCCTCGCATCCCTTAGACGGATCGATTCTGCCAATATACAACAAAAATGGCTCATCAATCTTATAGTTGTGCCGAAACGCTGCTGCACTATAAACATCGGGGGGTTCTACCGCCACTCCCACAATTGGTCCTTCACACTTAGCATTGGGAAAGCGTGCTTGTATCAAATCCCGTTCTTCTGGCGTATTGAAGATAAACCCACGGGGTTTTTCAAATAACCTGTCCCACATACTCAGATATAGCGTCCACTCATTATGAGCTAAAGGCGCTAAATACGCTTTTTGAGCCACCCAGGGTAAGATAAAATAAGTCGTCGCATATAAATACGTGAAAAAGATAAACGCATCATACTCATCTTGATACGCTTTAACATAGTTTATCAGGTCAGGTGACCAGGGTCCTTGAGCTTGCATCCAAGCTTCCTGCTCCTTTAGCGAGACGGTTTTGAGCCGAGAATAAATGTTATCAGATAACCTATTGAAACTAGCGATATCTCTAGGTTTTGCTACCGGAAAACGCCGCACGTTTACACCCAAAACTTCTGACACTCCTGGTGAGTAGTAATTCTGCCAAGTCATATAGTCCAAAGCACAAGTTGTTAGGATTTCTAAATCCCAATACTGAGACATCCTTTGGGCAATCTGAAGACAGAGGGATTCTGCACCCCCATTAACCTCCAATCCGCAACGTTGAACAACAAAGGCAACTTTAGGCATTATTCTAGCTGGTCTTCAGGATAACTTCGATATAAAAAAGCAGGCTTTTTCTTCCCGGCTTTTTGCTGGTTGAGCGCCCGCACAAAAATATATTGTCCCAAATCCAGTTCTCGATGTTTCAAAAAACTTTTTAATTGTGCGACTGAGCCGTAATGATTGGCAGAATTTTCATGAACATCAGCCGTAAACATTGAGTCTATTGTAAACCCCATATAATTAAGTAACAAATACAACTCGTGCTTATTATATTCGCGATTGTGTCTGCCATAATAACCATAACCTGAATAGGGGTCATAAATATTAGCGCCAGCAATCATTTTACTGACATTTTCCAAGCGACTGACATTGGGAGTTGTCAATATTAGCACCCCATTGGGTTTTAATACTCGTTTTATTTCCTGGATGACGGCGACAGGATCTATGAGTAAGTGTTCGATGATTTCACAGAATAAAACAGCGTCAAATTCGCCATCTTTAAAGGGAAATTTATCACATTCTATATTAAAGTGAAATGATTTAAATTCTGTTGAACATTCTTTGCCCATGTGAAAATCTTTGTAGTTTACTTTTTGAACAATGTAATCTGTGATATGAGAACCAAAATAGTTGGCTAAGACTAATTCGAGTTGAGTAAATCTTTTGAGCAGCAGAGTGGTGAAATAGGGGTTAGCGCCTAATTCTAAGCACTTACCCGATACATCCCTGACTAACCCGTAGGTATAGACAAATCGTCGAAAATCTTGCTCGCAGTAATTCGCCATTTCTTGAGGAGGAGCATCAGCGACTAAAACCGACCTTAAATAATCCCGGAGTTCTGCTTCACTCACTCCTTCAGGTAGGGGTAATTCGGGGTTCAAAGGAAATAATTTATTTGGTGCACCATTCAATTTTATTTTAAGTTTATCTTTGATTTTTTTTCCATATCGAATAATTTTATTCATTTTTTTGCTTTAAAAGTTTTCTAGGTTTGTACATAGATTGAGGATGTTTTGATTAACTATAGCCTGTAGGAAACTATCTCGTCTTTTTTGTTGAGCGTTGAGTACAGTCTTTCGCAATCTCCAATCTTTGACCAGTAACTTGGCTAAAGCAGCAACCTGAACCAGATCATCCTTGGTGGTAAACAGAATGCCGGCTTCGCCCAATGTTTCCGGGACAGCACTACTTTTATATGCCAAAACCGGAACATCAAACCACATGGCTTCCACTAATGGCACACCAAACCCTTCATGTTCACTCATCGACCAGAATAGGTGTGCCGTTCGGTAAAAGGCTAACAATTGAGTCTCACTAACTAACCCTGAAACTACAACATAATCGTTTAAACCGAGTTCTTGTATTCTATCCAGAAGGTGACAGTAATACGGATCATTGGCATCTCCCCATCCAGCCAGAATTAGCCTCGCCTGTTGATCCATCGTCAGGTAATGGTAGAATGATTCTACCAGATGAGTCTGGCATTTATTGGGGGTAATACGACCCACAAAAAGTAAATTGGATTTGCCATCCTGTAATTGCTCCATCAACGTAGCATCGGCAGGCATATCCCATTTGCTTGGGTTTACGGCGATGGGTAAAACTCCGGGTTGATGAAACCCAACTGCTGCGAGTTCCGCTGCATTATAGGCAGAATCACCTACGGATAAGGGAAAGGATTGAGCCAATTGCTTTAGTTCAGCACGTCCTTTTTCCAGCAGTTGTGCAAATTCGGGTCTATAGGGGCGAAAAAACTCCGCTGGCGTGATATTATGATAGATTAAGCACTTAGAACCCGGATGCGCGATCGCATAGTCGGTGAGTTCTGAGCCAATCGAATGGTGGTAGATGATCCCAGCTTGCTCACTAATGTCATTTGGCTTAAATAATTTGGCTTCATGGGCAACTCGCTCATCAATATAGCGGACAAAAATATCGGATTGATAACCACAGCGACGCAGATAATCTCGAATAGTTAATGCATGATTTGAGATGGCATCCCCGTATGCTAAATTAGGTAGAAGTTGATGGATTTCCTTTAGCTTTCCGCGTCTTGTCGGCTGTAGATGCTGTTTGACGGGTGTATGGGTTTCGCTGCAGGTAACCGAGCTTTTGTCAGGGTTCACCCAACCCTTCACAACCTTCGAGAACAAGCTCCATGTAGGGAAACATCTGGTGAGATTCTTCACTCCGCTATCGCTGGGTTCAAAATGACAGACTCTCACCGGGCGAAGTGTAGATAATCCCAGAGCGACTTGATAACGTTCAATCACTTTATCCCATACAGCATTTTCTTTGGCATAAGCTTGACCCCTAGTCCCATAGCTTAACAATTCTTCCTCTGCCATTTGATCAACTTTGGCAAATAATTCTGCCCATTCTCCCTCACTCCCCGCTAACCAACCCCCTTGACTGACTTCCACCGCCATCGCTGTGGCTAAACAGTCTCTATTCGCCGCCACAGGTTTCCCGTAAAACCAGGCTTCCATGATTACACGGGAGAAGCTTTCATTACGGCTGGGTTGAAATAATCCGATACAGTGGGTGAGTAATGCGGCTTTTTCCGGCTCATCCACTACACCCAAATCAATCACACCTTGTTCTGAGTGATCAAATGATTGATTACCTGAACCAGCCAGGACTAATTTTAGGAGCGAATTCGGATAATTCTGTTTGAATCTGAGATAAGACTTGACTAAAAAATGCGTGTTTTTCGTGGGATCACGACGCCCTAAGCAAAGAATAAAGCGTTCTGGGTATTCTTTGTCTTTCCTATTGGTTAAAGGCTCATCCTGACTAACTTCTATCCCTTCCCCAACGACTACATTTTTGGGAATAATCCCGGCACCGTATAACCGTCTCGCCAGTTGAGCCTCACCGTCGCTATTGAATAATAAACCCTTTACCTGATGAAAAATAGTCGCAATTTCTGGCAGATAAGCATAAACCTCATCATGTAAACAGGGCTGCAAAAACGCTTTACTGGACACAATAGGCAGTCCGTTTAAAATTATTCCATAAAGATAAGGAATAAATAGAAACCCTTGATAGCTTTGGGATTTTCTGGACAAATAATTCAGCAACTTGGGGGAATTAATATTTTCCGAGGCGAAAATAGCTGATTCCCCAGATTTAACCGGATTAACCCCTGGTTTAAGGTAGCAAGGGGGTAAACTTAGCATAACGCGATTAACCTGATCAAACGCTGCGCGATCGCGACGGCTCACCGGAAACCGCCGAATGAGTAACCCAGACTCCCGACTAATTCCTGCTTTAAGATGGTTCACAGCCCAGTCATCATGAAAGGAACGACAGCAGGTGGTTAGCACTTCAATTTTATGACCCCGACGCGCCAAACGGGTAGCTATTTGCCACGCTTGTTGCTCGGCTCCTCCTGTTAAATTCTTACCAAACCAAGGTGTTACGATAGCCAGGGGTTTCATGGTTTGTACCCAATCACTGCATAATCTTGTGAACCATAGAAATACTCATTAAAACGTTCTGCCACTTGAGAACCACTCAGTTCAAACGATTCGTCATAAGGATGGAGGTTGATAATGTCTACTTGTGCCAATCCGCCGTGTTCTAGCATAAATTTCACCAAAGCACTCGGTAAGGGTTTGAGATGACTGGGATCAAGGTAGAAATTATGCGTTCCCACTAAAACATTTTGAGGATTTGGGGTTTCAAAGAGGACTAACCCTCCTGACTTTAATACTCTTACACTTTCCTCAATCACATTCATTAATACAGGAAAAGGTAAATGCTCAATCAAGTGAAACCCTGTCACCGCACCCAGGCTACCATCAGGTTGAGATTGTAGATAAGTTAATGCATCCCCTTCGATAACATCAAGCTCTCTAGTTTTACACTGATCCAGCATAATCTGATTAATATCTAAACCCTGTGCCACATATCCCGCATCTCGCAGCAACTCTAACCATTCCCCACGCCCACATCCTATATCCAAAATCGGCGAGTCTTGGCTGCCAATTTTAGCTTCAGCCATTCGGGGTAGGTAAACCTTTAATCGATCCAGAATTTCCTCTCGACTCCCACGAAACTGGTCTTCAAATGCGACATAAAACGCATCGAATAACCCTTTCTCTTCATTGACCAAAGCTTGCAATTGATCTGGATTAAAAGGTTCATGCAACCGAATCTTTGCCTCATCTAAAAAGGAGTTGATCAGTTGTTTGTGTCGATTCAAATCATTCTGGAGATAAGTACAGTTTTGGATATTAGTATTGAGTTGAGCGTGAAAATCAGCGACTTGCTCACTCAACTGTTGATTCAGCGCTAGAGACTCTCTCAAGGCTTGAATTAACGATAAATTTACGGCACGTTGCTCCTTAAACAGAAAGGCATACATTTTTAATATAAACCCCTGTAATCGTCTGCTGAGGGTAAAGGGAAAACGATTAAATTTTTCCGGAAATTCGGTGCGAACTTGAGACTTAGATTCAGCGTTATTCAGTAATGCTTGTATTTGGTGAATAAGTAAAGGATTGATGCATTTTTTCGGCGGATAATTTGTGCCAACATATTTTTCTTTTCCCAACGGTTGATTCTGGCGTCTTGCCACCTCCTCCCGGACTTTTTCCATTAATTCATCAACATCAATTTCTGGGTTGCTGGCTTCAATCATACTCACTAATCAGGGAAGGAACTCGAGTAATTTTTGGGTTGACGATTTAAGCTTAGGGGGTCAGACAAAAGACGGCATCAGCTTTGACTTGGACATCGGCTTGCAAATCGACGACGCCTTCACAATGATTCCCATTGCTCACTTCAAACACAACTAAATCATCAATCCAGTCATAACTCAACCCTTCTTGGGAATGAACCCCTACGGTTACGGTATAAATCCCCTTATGTAAGTTACAGGGAAGTTGAAATTCTACAGTCAACTTTTGTCCCCTGTCAAGCTGGGGTAATTGACAGTTCAATCCTTGAGTATTCGTGCCATAGATAACCAACCCCATTAAGTTTCTAATGGAAATACCGATCACCAGATCAGACAGCTTTGCATTAACGGCTAACTTCACCTGAATCTTAAACAGAGAACCCGTTTCTATTGTCTCTACTTGGCGGTTATAGATATTGATAATCTTAACCTCATTGATTACTGCGATTTGATTCCCATGTCTATGTTCGTGTAATCCAGGTAAGGTGCGGTTTAATGAAGTTTCCGGTTGGCAATCATTGAACTCCAGCCTTTCTCTAGGCGAAAGAATCTCTTGATAATTGCGGGGGTTGTCTGAACTCAATAGCGCCGTATAATGATTAATAACTTCTTTGGGCTGACCCACATCAATGATTGAACCATAATTCATCAAGGCAGCACGAGTACAAAGCATTTTAACGCTGGCTGAATCGTGGGAAACAAAAAGAATGGTGACGCCTTGCTCTTTAAGCTGGCGAATTCGTTTCATACAACGCGCTTGGAAACGGGCATCACCAACAGCTAAGGCTTCGTCTACGATTAATATCGTGGGATCAATATTTGCTACCACAGCAAAGGCTAGGCGAACCACCATGCCACTAGAATAGGTTTTGACCGGTTGATCTAGAAAATCACCGATATCAGCAAAAGCCGCAATGCTATCAAACTTTGCTGCTATTTCTTCCCGACTTAAGCCGAGAATTTGACCATTAAAAAAGACATTTTGTCGTCCGGTAAACTCGGGGTTGAACCCACTTCCGAGTTCCAGCAAAGCGGAAACTAGACCATTAACCCACACATCACCTGTCGTTGGTGTCAGCGTTCCAGCTATGATCTGTAGCAGGGTACTTTTCCCTGAACCATTTTGCCCCACAATGCCCAGAGTCTCCCCTGGGGCAACTTCCAGGTTAATATCACGCAATGCCCAAAACTCTTGGGCGCGGCTCTTTCCTGGCAGTACTATTTCTTTGAGTCTATCGAGGGGACGGTCATAGCGCTTATAGCACTTGGAGACATTTGTCAATGAAATCGCTATCTCACTCATCACACCAGTACGGTTTTAGCAACCTCTAGAGGACATCAGCTCACGCTAATCGCGTCGCTGTTCAATTCACACACCACACTAAAACAGTATCAAATAAACTTACCTAGCGCACCTCGCTAAGTCTTTGGAGCATGTCAGAACACAAAATGTTCTTGGAGGTTGGGTAGAGCGTAAGCGTTACCCAGCCGACAAAGGTAATATGCTCCTATGGTCTTGCCATTACTGACCCCGGCTTACCCTGTGCAGTTCCAACATCTTTAGGAATTACCATAGATTCTGCTTAGGGTTATTGGCATCCTCGATAAGCATTTGGGCAGTGCCTCCACCCTTGATATACCGTAGGGTGGGCATTGCCCACCAGCATACCAGTCAGTACCATTCTACTTTGGGTAATACCAAATCCGGGTTAGCCACCCCCTTTATAAGCTAGTCCGCGCAGGCGGACGCAAGGCAAGTGTAGCTGCGACTTCTAGTCGCCAGGGCAAAAAAGGGGTTCTTTTTGAAAAAAGGCTGAGCCAATTATCTCTCTTAAAGTTATCTGGTATCCTGCAAAACCTTGTTTAACTGAATACCCAAAGGTCTTTTATCTAAACTAACTCCCAAATTTATCGGTGTGAAGCACCGTGATGTTTTAATTTGCAGTGAAATATTAGAACCTGTTTTTAATTGAGAAATATTCAATCTTTCCTGATACTCACCTGGAGAGTCAATCAGACGTTGGTCGTAAGCAATCCTTTGACCTTCTTGTTCTAAATTGAAATCAATGGTCAGAGGACGCCTTTGAGCATCGGCATGATGGACAATATAATTGAGCATGAGATAATTTCCAGTGACTGTATAGGTTTCTTTAAACAGACCGCTAGTCTGGTGATCGCTGTATTCAGCAGGTTTGTAACAGAAAAACTGTGATTGGAAAGGAAGTTTACCATAGCTAGTTTTTACTTCATAAATCGCTCCGACGACTAGGGCTGTTGTCATTGCTATAAGGAAATAACACCAAGCTTTAGGCAACGGTATAAGCCGGATTGTCGGGGAAATTGATTTTTCGGGTTGTTCATCTACATTTGATGATCCTATCAAGATAAACAGTAAGAAAAGCAGGTTAGGTATCAACAGGGAATGACCATAGATATTTCCCGAAAATAGTCCCACTATCAGTACTGTGATAATTTCCGTGGATCGATTTCTTAGGTACAGACCTTGGCAAAGAAATAAAGAACAAAAAACAACGAACCCAACCAGACCCGTTTCTACGAGAATTTGCAGAAAATAGTTATGGGCATTTTCTCCATTATATGTCGCAAAGAAATCAGACTTGCTAAACTCAGCAATTGAACTTTGGCGATAAAAAATGCCTTTACCTAAACCCACAATGGGATAGTGGCTATACATTAACAGATTGGAACGAAATATTTCTGGTCGCTGACTTAGAGCAGTGTTGAAGTCTTCAAACGATTGAGATTGTAACACTGAATAAAGTCGGCTGAATAAGCCTCTGTTATCCCAGTGAATACTTAAATAAGCTGTTCCTAAAACCAGAATAAACCCCAAGAAAACTGTTGTCAGTTTACCTCGGTTTTTAGTCCGTAAAACAAAAAACAAATAACTAATAACGACAATACCTAACATGACGATCGCAAAGCGAGAAGCACTAACAACGACTCCAGCAACCGCCAGTAATGAAAAAGCCCCGGCTATCCATTTAATCAGGACATTAGTGCTGCTCAAATAATAGAGTCCCCCCATAACAGCGGCTAGGGCAAATCCTCCATAAGCGTGAATATCGGGGAGAAAGCTGTTGACACCCAGCGCGACACCGTCTCGGTTGTAGCCAAGTCCCGTTAACTTTGACCACAGCGCATAACCTAAGATGATAGTTGTCGCGATAGCCAGAGGTATTAAGAGGCTTTGTTTTAACTGTGACGGAGTGCGGATTAGGTTGAGTAACCTGATGCTGAGTGTAATCGCAGCGGTAAAAATAACTAAGTCTCTGAGCGGAAAATAGTCATCATGAAAGCTGAGGTAGCGGATATTAGCAAGATTGTATAAAAATCCTTTAACAGAGTAGGGAGATACAGACTGATAGAGATTGCGAGATATAGCGATCGCGACTGTTATAATGATAACAAGGTGAAAAGCAATTAGCAATAATTCAAGTATCCTAGCTTGATCCCAGTCTGTATTCCGATCAATTTTTAATCGCTTGGTAAAAACATATAGAATAAATAGCCCGAATAAAACCCCAATCACACAATCTAGGCTCAAACTATCTGCCATGGGAATGGCAATATTAAATAGGGCTTGAGTTTGATGAAAAACACCGGCTGTAAAGGGAAGTAAAAATACTAAAATACCGATACCATAAAGAGGATGAACCACCGTTGATATTAATATGCCTAAAAATAGGACTACATTAAGCCAAGGTAATGCGTTATGAGCGTTTAAAGAAACTTGGATAATGAAGCAACTAATCAGAAAAATCGTTGAAGCGAAAAAGTGAAGTTTTATTACTTTAGTCATCAGCGAATATACATTGAAATTAAGTATTATATATTACCGATTTCCTGTTCCATTACTGACTGTTTACAGACAGGGTAATCTTCCAGAACAGTAATACAATGTTGAGCGGTTTTCCAGAGACACTCAGGAGGTAAGCTAGCCGTAGTCGCGTCTAAGAGAGTCGCGATCGCTTTTTGCTGGGATAAGGGTGCTGGTGGTTGACTGGAAACTGCTAAAATTTTGGGGTGAGCGGTGGGTATGACTTGTTCTGTAGCACAGACTAAAGATTCATGTAATTTCTCGCCGGGACGCAATCCGGTAATCTTAATTGGGATATCCAGTTCTGGAATGAAACCCGCTAACTGGATCATTTGTTGTGCCAGGTCTAAGATTTTCACCGGTTGACCCATATCCAAAATTAGGGTTTGACCGGATTGTCCCACAGCAAGGCTTTGGATGACCAGTTGAGAGGCTTCGGGAGTGGTCATGAAATAACGGGTCATATTGGCATCAGTGACGGTAACAGGACCGCCTCTGGCAATTTGTGCCTGGAAAATGGGAATAACACTACCACGACTTCCCAAAACGTTGCCAAAGCGCACCACAAGAAAGCGGGTTTGGCTTTTGGCGGCGCACGCTTTAACCAGGAGTTCAGCTAAGCGCTTGCTTAAGCCCATAAAGTTACAGGGATCAACAGCTTTGTCGGTAGAAATGAGGACAAAGGTATCTACACCCTGTTGTTCCGCCAGTTGTGCCAGGTGAGCCGACGCTAGAGCATTGTTTTCCAGGGCTTCAGTGGGGTTATGCTGCATTAAGGGGACATGTTTATGAGCCGCCGCATGGAAGACAATTTGAGGTTGCCAGGTTTGGAAAATGGTCTGGATACGACGTTGATGGCGGATATCGGCAATGATTGGTGTCGCTTTCAGGTTAGGGAAGTCGCGGCGTAGTTCTTGCTCAATGTTGAAAATACTATTTTCCCCGCGTCCGAGTAATAGCAGGTGGTGGGGTTCGAGACGGGCAATCTGGCGACAGATTTCTGAGCCAATCGTACCGCCTGCACCCGTAACCAGAACCGTGCGCTGATAGACTTGCGATCGCGCTGAGGGAAATTGGTGATTAAATTCATTGGCAAAGTCCAGTTTAATCTCTGGGCGTCCCAGGATATCCTGAATTTGGATGGGTCTAGCTTGGGGGGTTAGGGAGCGATCGCACAACAGTTCTGCCTGTCCCGGTAATACTTTCAGCTTCAAGGCGCTACCCTGGGCGAGATCCACCAATTTACGGATTTGGGATGCCTTAGCCGAGGGCATAGAAATTAGCACTTCATCGGCGTTGAGGCGTTGGGCAATGGGTACAAGTTGGGATGTCGCACCGAGAACGGGTATACCCTCCACTTTACGTCCCATCTTCGTCGGATCATCATCCAGAAAGCCAAGAATTTCTAAGTTAAGCTGGCGATTTTGGTTGACTTCCTGGACAATTTGTGATCCCGCCCGCCCCGCACCGACTAATATTACCCGCTGGGGCTCTTTAGGTGAAGCCGTGCGATCGCGTGGGTGGTAAAGGACAAATCGACGACGGGCGTAGCGCAGGGCAATCATCCCCATCACACAAAAACTCCAGTCAATCACAGCCACACCCAAGGGAATTCCCGAAAAGGAGCTAAAACGGGGAATCAGTAAGCGAGTGATGACTAGAAGTAGTAAGGAATATAGGGTGATGGACTGACAAAGGGTGGTGGCATCTTTCAGTCCAAACAGACGCCAGACTTGCCTGTACAGACCAAACGTGGCGTGAAACAGCAAACGCCCTGGAATCGCCAAGAGGGGAAGCATCCAAGCCAGGGTTTGGTGAGAAGCGGGAATATGACCGTCAAAACGGAACCAGAAAGCAAGGCTACAAGCTGACCAAGCTACAAATCCATCGAGTCCGAGTTGTCCCAATCGATATGCGGAAGGAAAGAGCCTTTTTTGGGGCATGAACGGCACCTCTAAGGCAATACTGGCTGCAACAACATAGGATACATTGGCTTTAACGTCCTGGCTAGGATCACTTTTGTTCCCAATCGACCAGAATGTCAGTCGCTCAAAACGTTCGTAGTGGGAACTTTAGTTCCCTAAGCGTAGCTACTTTTTCTGGGAGAACTCATCCTTAAGGCGTCTGGCTTGATCGCGGATAATGGCAGCAAGGATGGCAACCATGAAACTAGCGATCGCAGCCAGTACAGCAATTTGTACTAGGGAGCGAGTCGGTTCGACTTTGGATTCGCTTAAGAGTTGGATAGAAATGATTTGAGAGGTAAACTCAGCTAGATTCTCCTGAGCCGGTTCGAGATACTGTTTGTCAAATTCTAGGGCGGCGATGTGAGCTAGAACTCCTGCTCGTTGTGTCTCTAGCGCCTCCAGCCTGAGAGTGGTTCTAATCCGTTCGGGATCGATACCATTGGAGTCACGAACTTGAGCAATTTGTTGTTCGAGCTGTTCGAGAACCTGTTGCTGTTTGCTGATTTCCAACTCGATGCTGAAGAGACTATTCGCGATCGCTTGACCCAATGTGGCTTGAAACTCCTGCTGGAGAAGGGTAGAGACTTGGGTGCCAGCTTCAGTGATAAAACGGGTATCTGGCGATCGCACGGTGATGTCAATCTGCTGGGTTTCGGCGTTATAGTTGGGTTGGACCTCAGTTTCGTCGATTTTGTCGTAGTGATTCTCCAATAGTTTCACCGTTTGGTTACTGGCTTGCTGGATATCAACGCCAGGGATACCGGACACGGAGATAGGAACCGGGGTGACTGACAGGGTGAGCTGTTTCTGGTATTGTTTGGGCATTAGTAGGGAGAGAGCGATCGCGATCGCTGAGAGTCCCAAAGTTCCCCATGCCATAAACCTCCAGTTGCGGCGGAAAAACTGAATAATATCGAGTAAGGAAATTTCATCTTCATCCTCAATGGTTCTCAGTTCTGTGTTTTGCATCAATTTTGTTTACCTCCTACACCAATGATCATGACCACAACTAGCATACAGCGACGAGCTGTAGCACCATGAGATTGAATTCAATAGTGGATATCAATCCAACCTTTCTAGACTTAACTGGGAAAATCAGCAACCCTAGTATCATTGTTGATGTGGTGGGTTGGGGGTATGGGGTTCTACTAGCGTGACCCAGCTAAAATCGTAGAATAGGTTGTAGGTTGGGTTGGCGCATGTTACCCAACAGAATTTAGGGCTAAAGCTCTTACTACTGGCGTGACCAAGTTGACCCATAAGAAGGCTTTGCGTCCCTACGGTTTCCAGGCGTAAGGTTAATCCCTCAAATCTAGATCAGGCAAGCCAATGGAAGAACTACTAGAGTTGAAAGGTTTACTCCTCAAAGGTGATATTTCTGGGGCATTAGTCATTGTTGAAGAATTGGAGGAAATGAGCAGAGACGACAAAATCAATAATATTCGTAGCGACGCCAAGATTTTGCTCCTCCATTTAATCAAACAACAAGCTGAAGACCGCACTACCCGCTCTTGGGATGTCTCTATTCGGAATTGTACCCTAGAGATACAGAGCAAAAATAAACGACGCAAAGCAGGCGGTTATTATCTTAAACCGGAGGAATTGCGCCTCGCCCTAGAAGAAGCCTATGAACAAGCCCTCAATGGCGCATCTCTCGAAGTCGCTGAAGGACTTTATGCTCCAGAAACGTTAGGGAACATGATTGACCGCAACAGTATTATTGATAGCGCCATGACCCTCATTTTACCTAACTCAGACCCATCGAATTAGGTTGTATGCCCTACAGTTAATTTACCCTCGAAAATCTTCAACCAGACTTGGGCATTACAATTCAAGAACGGCTTGGACTTTTTGCCACCGTGCCAGAATGGGTAGGGGCGGGTTTAGTTACATCTGGGTCATTGGAAAGGATAGTCGTAAAACCCGCCCCTACAGACGGTTGGATCACCCGCCCTCTCCTTTACGATCTAGCTCCTCCTTTACTAAGGAAAACATGAGGTTCGTAGTAGGAACTAAAGTTCGGCGCCAGCTTACACGAGCTACTTTTCTGGGGAAAACTCATGGTGGAGACGTCTGGCTTGATTGCTGATAATCGCAGCGAGGATGGCAACCATGAAACTGGCGATCGCATCCAGTACTATTATTTGTACTAGGGAGCGGTTCTAATCTGTTGGGGATCGATGCTGTTGGGGTCGCGAACTTGAGCAATTGGTTGGTTTAACGGTTCGAGAATCTGTTGCGGCTGGTTGATTTCCAGCTTGATGCGGCATAGACTATGAGCGATCGCGTGACCTAATGGGGCTGGAAAGTCCTGCTGGAGGAGGGTAGAGACTTAGGAGGCGGCTTAAGCGATAAAACGGGTATCGGGCGATCGCACGGTGATGTTGATTTGCTGCGTTTGGGTGTTATAGTTTGGTTTAACCTCAATCTCGTAGATTTTGTCGTAATGATTCTTCAACAGTTTCACCGTTTTATGACTGGCTTGATAGATATCGATACCAGGGATACCGGAGACGGAGATGGGAACTGGGGTGACTGACAGGGTGACCTGTTTCTGGTATTGTTTGGGTTGGAGTAGGGAGAGGGCGATCGCGATTAAACTTAAGTTTGTTAAACCGATAAATTTCCATCTTCCGCTGACAAAACCGAACAACGTCTACCAGGAACATTTCATCGTCCTCCTGGATTAGCCTATTTTCTGGAGTTAGCACAAAAAATTGATTTTATGTTCGCATTTTAATAAAACTCTGTTTTTAGATGTAGAATACAGCTCTATATAAATGGATTTGGCAATTTTTAGCTAAAACCATTCAGCAGTTTCGAGGTTGACTCTGGATTGGAATTGAAAAGGTAATGTTTCACAATAAGACAATTTTAATTACAGGTGGTACGGGTTCTTTTGGCAAAAGATGTGTTAAAAGCCTATTAGAAAGATTTCATCTCAAAAAAATTATTGTCTATTCGCGAGATGAGTTGAAACAATATGAGATGGCTCAAGAATTTGACTCACCGGTGATGCGCTATTTTATCGGTGATGTGCGCGATCGCGACCGTCTACACCTAGCGATGCGGGGTGTGGATTATGTGATTCATGCTGCTGCTCTCAAGCATATTCCTATCGCTGAGTTCAATCCGATGGAATGTATTAAGACTAACATTCACGGGGCGAATAATGTGATAGATGTTGCCTTAGAACAGGAAGTCGAGAAGGTGATTGCTTTATCAACGGACAAAGCCGTGAATCCGATTAATCTCTATGGGGCAACTAAGCTAGCAGCGGATAAATTATTTGTTGCGGCTAATAACATTGTTGGTCCGCTGAAAACGCGGTTTTCGGTAGTACGTTATGGTAATGTAGTGGGTTCTAGGGGTTCAGTTGTGCCGTTCTTTCAAAAACTGATTCGGGAAGGAGCAATGGAATTACCCATTACCGATCCCCGCATGACTCGTTTTTGGATTACACTTCAGCAAGGTGTTGATCTCGTTCTCAAAAGTTTTGAACGAATGCAAGGAGGCGAAATATTTGTCCCCAAGATTCCTTCCATGAAAATTACTGACTTGGCTGAGGCACTAGCACCCGGAATGCCGATGAAGATTATTGGGATTCGACCGGGGGAAAAACTACATGAAGTGATGTGTCCATCTGAAATGGCGTCCTTGACGTTGGAGTTTGCCGATCATTATGTTGTCATGCCTTCAACAGGATTTGTACATAACTTTGATTTTACTTGTAACGGTTTTGGGGAAAAGGGATGGCTGGTTCCTGATGAATTTGAGTATAGATCTGACACAAATACGGAATGGCTCACAACGAATCAGCTATTGGACATACTCAAACAATGAATCAGTGGATTCCTTACGGGCGACAGGATATCAATCAGTCGGATATTGATGCAGTTGTGGCAGTCTTGAAATCGGACTGGATCACTCAGGGTCCATCAATAGAGCGGTTTGAGCAGGCTGTGGCTAATTACTGTGGCGCGAAATATGCCGTTGCTGTTTCCAGTGCTACAGCAGCCTTGCATATTGCTTGTCTAGCCGTGGGTTTAGGCAAAGGGGATAGTCTTTGGACTTCACCGAATACGTTTGTGGCATCTGCTAACTGTGGCTTGTACTGCGGCGCTGATGTTGATTTTGTGGATATTGATCCGCGCACTTATAACTTGAGTGTGAATGAATTAGAGGGTAAACTAGTTGGGGCAGCTCAGCAGGGACGTCTGCCTAAGGTGGTAGTTCCCGTCCATTTTGCGGGACAATCCTGTGAGATGGAGCGAATTGCAGTGCTGTCACAACATTATGGGTTTAAAATTATCGAGGATGCCTCCCATGCTATTGGAGGACGCTATCTACAGCAACCAATTGGTTCCTGCACCTTTTCGGATATGGCGGTGTTTAGCTTTCATCCAGTGAAAATTATCACCACAGGTGAGGGGGGTATGGTACTGACTAATCAGAGAGATTTATATGAGAAGCTAATTCGTCTGAGAACTCATGGGATTACTCGCAACCCCGACCTAATGCAAGGCGAGTCTCACGGATCGTGGTATTATCAGCAGTTAGAGTTGGGCTTCAACTATCGTATGACTGATATCCAAGCCGCTTTAGGCTTTAGTCAGCTAAAGCGCTTAGATAAATTTGTTGAACGTCGTGGGTTGCTAGCTGAACGTTACAATTTGCTACTTAAAGACTTACCGTTAACGTTGCCTGGAAAAAGTCCAGATAGTAGTTCCAGTTGGCATCTCTATGTGATTCGGTTACATTTAGATAAAGTTAATAAAACTCATCCGCAGATTTTTGAGGAACTCCGTGAAAGAGGAATTGGTGTAAATCTGCACTATATTCCAGTCCACATACAGCCTTACTACCAGCAAATAGGATTTGGTTGGGGTAACTTTCCCCAAGTAGAACGCTATTACCAGGAAGCTATTAGCTTACCTTTATACTATGGCTTGAGCCAGATAGACCAAGAAAAAGTAGCAACAAAGCTGAAAGAGATTATGCTATGAAAATAGTTGCGATCATTCAAGCCCGCATGGGTTCCACTCGTTTACCGGGGAAAGTAATGAGGCAGCTTAGTGACAAGACTGTTTTGGCACATGTAATTCAGCGCGTTCAAGCTTGCTCTTTAGTCAAACAAGTGATTGTAGCTACAACCACATCTACAGCTGATGATGTTATCATATCAGAATCAGTAAAATGTGGGGTAAATTGGTTTCGGGGTAGTGAAGACAATGTTCTGGAGCGGTACTATCTAGCTGCCAAAGAGTACAAAGCTAATGTGGTTGTCAGGGTAACGTCTGACTGCCCTCTATTTGACACTGAACTTCTCACTCAGATGCTGAATGACTTCAAAAGAAAAACTGGGCAAGGTATGAAGATAGATTACTTAAGCAATACTTTGAATCGTAGCTATCCCTATGGTTTAGATGCTGAAATTTTTACTTTTGCTGCTTTAGAGCAGGCGTTTAGAGAAGCACGTCAACCTTATGAGAAAGAACACGTCACTCCCTACATCTACCAACATCCTAATTTGTTTTCTTTGCATAAGCAAGTTGGCGAAAAAGATTTATCCGCTTTTAGGTGGACATTAGATACTGAGGAGGATTGGAGACTAATATCAAAAATTTACAGTTATTGTTATAAAAAATCTAAAATGTTTACGACTGATGAAATTTTGCATATTTTAGAAATAAATCCAGAGTTAGCAAAGATAAATGCTCACGTGAAGCAGAAAAGCCTACAAAGCTAAAGTCATCTTCTATTTATTTAATTGTAAAAGCTAGGCTCTTATAGATAGATTTATTAATTACAGTAAAAAAATACTTGTAGCGGACAAATTTATATCTCATAGCCATGAATGAAGTGAATCGACGACAGAAGACAGAACAGGAATCATTTTGGGAAGGTAGTTTCGGAAACGAATATACGACAAGAAATCAAATTCTACCAAGAGAACGTCAGAGTTTTTTTTCTCATATTTTTAAAAAAACCTATGGTGTTATAAGTATCTGTGAATTGGGAGCCAACAAAGGTCACAATCTTCAAGCAATTGCTAACATAAGTCCTAATTTCAAACTGACTGGAGTCGAGTTGAATGAGAAAGCATTTGCCGAACTAGATAAAATTCCATATCTCAAAGCTGAACATGTATCTATTCAGGAATTTGAACCAGCTCAAAAGTTTGATTTAGTTTTTACATGCGGTGTTCTCATCCACATCCACCCGAATGAAATACCCCTAATTTATCAAAAAATTTACGAAATTTCATCGCGCTATATCCTTATAAACGAATACTACAATCCAGTTCCTGTGGAAATTAATTATCGGGGCTATTCAAGCAAGTTATTTAAGCGAGATTTTGCCGGCGAGTTTGTTGAACAGTATAGTGGTAAACTTTTAGTAGTAGATTATGGTTTTCTTTGGCAGCGGTTACATCCTGCATGGGATAATACAAGTTGGTTTCTGCTAGAAAAAATTGTTTAAGCTTGACTAAGGAGATTCAGTAAATGATTCGGTACTGCAATCGCTGTGTAATGCCGGAAACGAAACCCGATTTGTTCATTGATGAGGAGGGAGTATGTAGTGCTTGCAGTTCTTTTGAGAAACGCCAAATTATTAACTGGAAAACTCGCAAGCAAGAACTATTGGATATCTTGGAGCGTTACCGCTCCAAAGATGGCAGCAACTACGATTGTATTATCCCTGTCAGTGGTGGTAAGGACAGTCACTTTCAGACAATCAAAATGCTTGAGCTAGGGATGAATCCCCTATGTGTCACAGCGACAACTGATAAATTGTCGGATATCGGACAGCGCAATATTGAGAATCTGAAAAATCTTGGTGTAGACTACCTTGAAATAACAATGAATCCAAGAGTGCGTCGTCAGCTTAATCGTCTGGCACTAACTCAAGTGGGCGATATTTCCTGGCCCGAACATGTGACGATTTTTACTATACCGATTCGTATCGCTGTACAATTTAACATTCCGCTAATCATCTGGGGAGAAAACTCGCAAAATGAATATGGGGGTCCTGCTGCTGCTATGGAGAATAATATTCTCACGCGGCGATGGTTGGAAGAATTTGGGGGGCTTTTAGGGCTAAGGGTGTCTGATTTAGTCGGACACGATGGAATTGAACCCAAACACCTAATCCAGTATAGTTACCCCTCGGATGCTGACTTACAACGAGTGGGGGTGACAGGACTATTTTTAGGTTACTACCTGCCGTGGGATGGTTATCATAATGCTCTTTATGCCCAAGCCCATGGTTTTGAAACTTACCACAAAACAGTTGAAGGTTCACTAGTTAACTACGAAAACTTAGACAACTACCAAACCGGAATTCATGATTACTTCAAGTTTTTAAAGTATGGCTTTGGACGAGCTACAGATCTTGCTTGCCTACACATCCGACGCGGACGGTTATCCAGAGGGGAAGCTGTCAAACTGGTAAAGATGCATGATGGTAAATTTCCTTGGGTCTATTTAGGATATCCTCTAGAGGAGATTCTCAAAGATATCGACATGACAGTTGAGGAATTTGTCAAGGTTTGTGATCGCTTTACTAACAAGAAGTTGTTTGTATGCGATAGCCGAGGAAATTTGGTAAAAGATAGACAAGGTAATCTCACCCTGAAATATTACGATAATCTTTTACGTGCCGAGTCTACATTGGCTTCAGACTGGCAACTGACAGTCAATTCTGCTACAGTTTTGCCATGATATCCATGAAAAAAGTGGCAATTGCTAATTATGGGATGGGCAATTTAGATTCAGTTGCCCGTGCAGTCACAGTATGTGGAGGTGAGGCACAGATCACCCACAATGTCCATGATTTTGAGGTTGCCCACTACATCATCTTACCTGGAGTAGGTGCGTTTTCTAGGGGGATACAAAATCTTCGCAATTGTGGTCTAGAAGAGGTACTACGGGAACAAGTGCTTGGTCAAGGTATCCCTTTGCTGGGAATTTGTCTAGGTATGCAACTTTTGGCTAGTAAAGGTTGGGAGGGAGGAGAAACAGAAGGTCTAGGCTGGATTGAGGGAGAGGTGAAGCGGCTGGAACCTAATCAATCAGATGTTCGCATTCCTCATGTAGGCTGGAATGAAGTTGTGTTAGCGCAATCCTCACCTCTGTTTCAGGACATTCCCTCTGGTACAGATTTTTACTTTGTCCACAGCTATCACTTTTCCTGTCATGTTCAGCAGAACGTAATTGCCTACACTCCGTACTGTGGTGGTTTTGTTTCGGCGATCAGCAGGGATAATATCCTAGGGGTTCAGTTTCATCCCGAAAAAAGCCAGCGGCTAGGGCTACAAGTGATCAAAAATTTTCTAGCGCTATAGGCAGTCAATATGCTAAAAGTTCGTGTAATGCCGACTTTGCTGTTCAAAAACTTTGGCTTAGTCAAGGGAATCCAATTCAATAGCTGGCGACGGGTAGGAAGTGTGATGCAGGCTGTAAAGGTTTATAATATGCGAGAGGTGGATGAGCTAGTTTTCTTTGACATTGGTGCCACTCTTGAGGGTCGTAATCCTGATTTTGAAACGATTGATGAGATTGCTGATGAGTGCTTTATGCCTCTAACCGTGGGTGGTGGAGTCACAGGAATTGAAGATGTTCGGCGACTGTTGCAAGTTGGTGCCGATAAAGTTGCCATTAATACAGCAGTCTTATTAAAACCAGAGTTAATTCTATTAGCTGCCCAAGAATTTGGCTCCCAGTGTGTGGTAGTATCCATAGATGCAAAAAGACAACTTGATGGTACTTATGAAGTCTTTACCCATGCAGGAACACAGTCTACTGGTAAAGATCCTGTAGCCTTGGCTAAGGAAATTGAAGCTCTAGGTGCAGGTGAAATCTTACTAACCTCAATTGACTGTGATGGAATGATGACAGGTTATGACCTTGAGCTAATTAAAAGTGTTAGCTATGCTGTTTCCATACCTGTGATTGCATCGGGTGGAGCAGGAACCTACGACCATCTGGCTTTGGCATTAGTTGAGGGGGGCGCATCCGCTGTTGCTGGAGCCAGTATGTTCCACTTTACACAGCAAACACCCTTGGAAGCCAAGCATTTTTTGAACGAACAAGGTATAAACGTGAGATTATAATTCAATCCTAGCTGCGAAAATCCGTGAATATAGCTATTCGTGCAGATGCTTCTACTCAAATTGGAACAGGTCACCTGATGCGCTGTTTAGCGATAGCCCAAGCTTGGCAAGAGGTTGAGGAGCCAGTAATTTTGGTGATGGCTACCCTAACTCCAGCTTTGGAAACTCGCTTAAAGCTTGAGAGTCTGGAGGTTATTCACCTGTCAATTCAGCCCGGAAGTACTGACGACGCCAGGGCAACAGTAGCTGTGGTAAAAGGATTAGGTATCAACTGGGTGGTTGTGGATGGCTATCACTTCGGGACTGAGTATCAGCAAATTCTCAAAAAAGCTGGGTTAAGTCTGCTGTTCCTTGATGATTATGGACACGCGGAGCATTATTGGGCTGATATTGTGTTAAATCAAAATGTTTATGCTGATGAATTTCTGTACGTGAACCGAGAGCCTTACACCCAATTGCTGCTGGGAACTCGCTATGCACTGTTGCGACAGGAGTTTTGGCAGTGGCAGGGATGGCAGCGAGTCATATCGCCAGTAGCGAACAAGATTTTGGTAACACTAGGAGGTGGAGATGCGGATAATGTGACGCTCAAGGTCATTCAAGCCTTAAAAATGATCGAGACAGAGATACTAGAAGTGGTAGTTGTGGTAGGTGGCAGTAATCCGCACTATGAGCAGTTACAATTAGCCATTGATCTATCACGGGGTTCTATGCGCTTAGAAAAAAATGTGACAAATATGCCTGAATTGATGGCTTGGGCAGATGTAGGGGTTGTTGCTGGGGGAAGCACCTCGTGGGAATTAGCTTTTATGGGTCTGCCCAGTATAGTTCTGATTCTAGCCGATAACCAACGACCGATCGCTGAAACACTCGGTGAAATGGGAGTAGCTGTCAATTTAGGATGGCATGAAGATGTTTCTGTTACTGACATAGCCCAGGCGATGAAGCGATTACTACTGTCATCGGGGATGCGAGCAGAAATGGCTCGATGTGGACAGGAATTAATAGATGGTGAAGGAACTGCCAGAGTTTTGATGCATTTGCAAAATAAACCTCTGAGATTAAGACCAGTACGCCAAGAAGATTGTAAATTGCTGTGGGAATGGGCAAATGATCCCGAAGTAAGAGCTGCTTCGTTTTCGTCAGAACCCATACCTTGGGAAAAACATTTACAGTGGTTTTCTAATAAGTTTAATGACTCGAATTGTTATATCTTTATCATCCTAGATAATCAGGACGAAGCAATAGGACAAGTGCGATTTCAGAGGCAGGATAGAAATCAGGCAGAGATGAGTATTAGTTTAGACAAAAACAAACGTTGCTCTGGTTATGGTAGCCGTATTATAGATATAGCAACGAAGGAAATTTTTACCCGCACATCCCTACAAGTTGTCTATGCATTTATAAAGCAGACTAATGAAATTTCAATCGGAGCATTTGAGAAAGCATCTTTTAAAAAAAATGGGACAAAAACCATCAAGGGTAATGTTGCTATACATTATGTTATGTTTAAAAGTTTAGAGTAATACAAGAATTTTTTGTAATACTAATTAATTATATTATCAATGATAGAATTTTGTATATTTTCTTGTTTAACTCTTTAATAAGATATGCAAGAACTCAATATATTTGGTAGAAAAATAGGCAGGGCGTATCCTCCTTTTGTGATTGCTGAAATGTCCGGTAATCACAATCAGTCTCTAGGACGAGCGCTAGAAATTGTTGAGTATGCCGCCCAGTCTGGAGTGTACGCTCTAAAACTTCAGACCTATACGGCTGATACGATGACGCTGGATATTGATCATGGTGAGTTTTACATAGATGACCCTAATAGCCTATGGCACGGTAACTCTTTATACAAGCTATACCAGAAGGCTTACACTCCTTGGGAGTGGCATCAACCAATTTTTGACCGTTGTCGGGAATTAGGAATCATTGGCTTCAGTACTCCCTTTGATGCTACAGCCGTTGATTTTCTCGAATCCTTAGACGTACCTTGTTACAAAATTGCCTCCTTTGAAAATACTGATCTACCCCTGATTCGTAGGGTTGCCAGTACGGGCAAGCCTATGATAATTTCTACTGGCATGGCAACGATAGCAGAGTTAGATGAGACAGTCCGGACAGCAAGGGAGGCTGGGTGTAAAGACTTAGTGCTGCTAAAATGCACTAGCACCTATCCAGCCACGCCAGAGGATACCAATTTGCTGACAATTCCCCATTTGCAGGAACTGTTTAGTGTACAGGTGGGTTTATCTGACCACACAAGGGGAATTGGCGTTGCCGTTGCCAGTGTTGTTTTGGGTGCTACAGTTATTGAAAAGCATTTCACCCTAAGTAGGGCTGATGGAGGTGTAGATTCAGCATTTTCAATGGAACCGGAAGAAATGCAGCAACTCGTGATAGAGTCGGAAAGAGCTTGGCAATCACTAGGGAGGATACAGTATGGTGCGACAGTAGCTGAGAAGGAGTCATTAAAATTTAGGCGATCGCTCTACATTACCAAAGATATGAAAGCAGGAGATTTTTTGACAGAAGACAACTTTAAATCCGTTCGTCCTGGATCGGGATTAGCCCCTCAGTACTATGAATTATTGCTAGGAAAACCTGTTAAAAAGGATGTCAAGATGGGAACACCTGTTAGTTGGAACATCCTTCTCTAGAAAGATGGTTTTTGAGAGTTAGTAAATTGGGTAATATGGCTATGTTTCGTGAAGATGTAGGTGACAGTATTTTTATAGCTACTCCTAAGATTTGGTGAAATGTTAATTTTGGGAATTTCTGCTATTAGAGCGTAAGGAAAGTTAAATCAATTGATTTCTCATCAAAGGTAGGTTATATAGAAATGAAAAAAAAAATAAATGGAAATGTATTAGTTTACACACGCCCACGGTTAAATATTTTTCTTAAAAAAGTAGCCAATCATTTATTTGATAGAGAAATTATTGCTTTTAGTGATTTTCCGGGCTTAGAAAAAATTAATCTGATGAATACTTTTTATAAATACTATAAGTTAAACACTACAGAGCAACATATAACAACACACGATATGTGCCAAATTATTACACGTTGTCGTGTTTTAAGACTACTACCAACTCAACAAGCTGAAAGAATGGTACATGCGATGTATCAGGTAATAACAGAACTAATAGAAAAATATAATCCAAGTTATTTTATGTCGCAGTCCGTTGATAATTATATTCTAGACATTTTTTATCGAGTCTGTGAGAGACATGGGGTGTTTACTATTATGCTATGTGGTGGAAGTATACCTAATACTATTATTGTTACTAGATATGGTGAGAAGAATAAAGTGAGAACCCCGACGGAAGCCGAAATTGACTCTGCTTTAAAAATATTGTTAGACGATAATCACAGAATTACTTACTCACAAAAATTCTATGGATATTCCTTTTTTGATCACTTTAGGAATTTTGTTCAATGGTGGTTAAAGTATTTAGTCTTTAAAATTTTAAGTTGGGTAAAAGCAGATCCATTAAACTATAGATATTTAGCCGCATTTTTTCATACTCTAGATCAGGGTCAAACTGATTTATCTAATTATCAGGGAATTGATTTATTTGAAAGTGACTGGGAATATAGATTAGGGAAGGCATCACCAAAGCCATCATTATTTATTCCTCTTGCTTATGTTCCAGAAATGACAGTAGACTATTGGCTAAAAGACCTAACTTTTTTAAGGTATGAAGAATTTATAATAAACTTATGTAAAAAGCTTAGCTGTCAATACCTTTTAGTCATCAAGGAGCATTGGGCTATGCTAGGAATCCGCCGAACTGAATTCTATCAAAAATTAAAGTCAATACCTAACCTCATTTTAGTACCCGCCGATGTCAATAGTCGTACTGTCATGAAGCATTTGGATATAGTTCTTGTAGGAGCTGGTACAGCAGGAATAGAAGCAGCCATAAGAGGAAAACGTGTAATTACTATGTGTACTCCTTACTATTATTTAAATGGGTATTACTTGTGTTTAAATAAAGCTGAACAAATTGAGGAACTTCCAAAATATTTAGAATCGTTTATACCCCCACCAATAACAAAAAATTCTCAACAAAATTTAGTTCACAGTCTATTGGAATCGACTATAAGCGGAAGTATATTACTAAACTCACAATTGAATACCGAAGAGAATATACAAACTACGAGTGAAAGCCTCAAGGAATACTTACTGACATTAGGAAAAAACTAAAACCAGGATTTATCTCTACAAATTCCTAAAGTTTTATATAGCCTAGATTAACGGCAGAGAAAGCGCTCAACACTCTGTCTAAATTATTGATTTAAAAAAAATCTCTGTAACCTAGTCTAGGGCAAGGTTACGAGTAGTGCAATCGCCTTTGTGGGTAAAAGCTATCCTTTACTGGCAGTACCATTGTAAGTTATGTATAATATTACAGTTGAGTAGCGTAATATTTGGTGAAGCGCATATATTTTTACTACATAGTTATGCTTCTTTCTGGGTTGATAGGCTTAGTAAAGATATCTGTATATGCAAAACTTCTTACTCCAATAGAATTCGGATACTATTCTCTATCCTTACTACTTTCCACTTATGGCATGTATATTTGTAGTTGCGGTCTATACGAAGGTTCAATGGGACTTTTTCCCAGATGGTATGGTGAAGGTCGCAGTAAAGATGTGGAATCTAGTCGTAACAAGATTGCTGGCTTTACCGTAATCTCTAGTTTAGCGCTATCAATTTGCATAGGAATTCTCCTAGCCAGTAACATTTTGCCAGATATGTCTACGGGTATAGCCATTTTGATGGCAGGATTGTTTGCTGGCGTATCGACTTTATTTTTACTTTTACTTGCTGATATTCGCAGTCGCCTAATGACCTTTGAATTCGGCATTATTATGTTTTTGCGTTCTATCTTGAGTATTTTTTTAGGGACTCTACTAGCGCGTAAGTACGGATATGTGGGAATCTTAGGTTCAGAAATCTTTATTACTGGATTTATTACAGCTATCATAGCTCGACATACGATTCATAATTTTTCCTGGAATTTCTCTGAATTTTTAGCATTAAAGCCAATTTTTAGGGTTGGTTTACCTTTAATGCTAAACGGATTTGTGACTAGTGCAGCTTCCAATATAGATAGATTTTTTGTGATAAGCAAATGGGGGAGTACGATATTTGGGTATTATTCGTTTGCAATGATTCTAGCAACAGGTGCTTCACTGATTCAATCCATACTGTATCAACAGATAAGTCCAGAAATATTATATCGCATCGGACGAGGCGATTCTCCAAATAAGTTACTCGCTAACCTCAACCGTTTTATAATAATAATATTTGTTTTTTTGGTTTTATTTGGGTATCCTTTTGCTGTAATGATTAAGTGGTTAATATATAATTACTTTCCAGAATATTTGCCAGCTTATTCAATGATTCCGATAATCTATGTGGGAGCATCAGTAATAATCGTTAGCCATTATGAATATTTCATTGTTGCAGTTGGCAAGACAGAATATTTGCTTGTCTTAAATATTTTTGTAGTCACAGTTGTTTTATTGTTATCAGTCTTATGCTCATTTTTGGAATTATCATTAATAAGTTTTGCTAGTATTTATGTAATAGGAAGAATTCTGTATTTCATTTCTACTTTTTTACTGTCCAGATGGGCTGTAAACAAACTTTGCGCTTAGGCTAAAGTTTTAGAAATATGCATGTAAGCGTTAACAAATATGCTCTGTTATGATTTCAAAGCTCACATCTGTTAATTTATTAGTAGCCTCGTGCATTTTTTACTTAATACTTATTGTTACTACTTATGAAGCAAATTTTCCTGAACATGCACACATTTATACAGGCTACTCAACTTACTTCCGCGCTTTTTTAATTATTTTGGCAGCTATTTTTGTAGTAATAAAGATGAAGTTTGTTAAAGACGGATTGATATTTGTATTCAGTATTTATACAGGCGTAGGGCTTTTAACGGGGGCAATTATAAATACTGAACACAACCTTATAATTCGTCATCTATTTGCGGCATGTTTTATGATTTTAATGTACTGGTGTGGCAGGATAATGACTATCGATAGAAGGGTATTTAATAAAATTATACAAGTGGCAGCATGGGCTATATTAGCTGCTTATGCTATAGTATTCTTTAAAATTCAACCTTTATTAGAATATAATCAGGTAGGATTTTCATCAGGTCCTCTACTGTTGTCACAAGCGGTTGGACTTACCAGAGGATTGCCATTACTATATATTCCGTCTTTCTTGCTTATTTTACTTGGTAGAAAACGGGGTGTTATTCTAGGGTCAATTCTAATGTTTATATTATCGATAGTATTTTTAAATAAAAAATATTCTATTTCACAATCGGTTAAAATATTACTTATACCGTTTTTGATAGTCCTTGTTTTTGTTGTGGCATTTGTTATTTATCTATTCAAAGATGTTCTGATTGATTTGTTGCCTTTTACTGCGGGAACCATGGAGAGATTTGCACGTTTTTTTGAGGGGAATGCGACAATTTCTTTTCTCTTAAGTGCCAGAGATGCAGAGGCAAAAGGTGTTTTAGATACACTTAGTAAAGTTCCCTCTGGAATGGGTTTGCTTATTGGAGCAGGATTTGGTTCAACTTATGAACTTGAATATTTTTCGCCTTATTTACAGTCTAGGCAAAGCTATATTCTACTTCAGCCCGATGTGGTGTTTAATTATTTTTTAATGCACTCTGGCTTTCCTGCTGCGTTTTTAGTGATTCTATTTTTGCTATATAGAATTTTAATGTTATATAGCAAATTAGGAAATTCTAGTCTCCACCAGGATATATATTTATTCCTGATTACTTACTCCTTAGATATGTCGCTCAGCTTTGTACCAAACAACCCTCTGTTTTGGATACTTCTTGGTTATACTTTCTCAGTAAGCAATATAAATCGAAAAACCAAAAAATGCCACCATAATAATTGTATAATAAAATAATCAAAGTTAACATTTTATTAAGAAACATAATTTTAAAAGACCTAGTGCTTTAATGGAATAAATCTTGGTTACTATTCAAATTTAAACTGATAAGTTCATATATTTTTTTATTTCCTCACTTATCAGACTAAATATGCAATAATAATATTAGTTTAGTACAGTTAAAGAATAGCTGAACTGAAATTAATGCTTGTTACTGGCTCGTCTGGACTAATTGGCTCAGAAGTTGTCTCCTACTTTTTTATCAAAAATCGAGCAAAATTTAAAAGGATGGAATGTTACTATATCTTTATTATAAATAATTGAACAACTGGTTTATTCTTGGAAATAAATACTAAACAATTAACAAAAAAACCAATGGCTAAGGTAGTCGTTCTAACAGAGATATTTTTTCCTGAACAGACATCAACTGGATATTTACTGACAAAAATCGCTATGGGTTTAGCAGAAGAGTATGATGTCCAGGTAATAACTGGTATACCGACTAATTTTGGGCAAAAAATTAACCATGATAAATACGAAGTTGTCAATGGAGTTGAAATTTTTCGGTGTCATAGTACAAATTTTAACAAAAACCATATACTGGGACGTTTGATAAACTCACTAAGTAGCTCAGCAGCAATTCTATTAAAGTGTTTGATCAGGTGCAAATCTACTGATGTTGTGCTAGTAGTAACTAATCCTCCATTTTTACCATTCATTGCCTTACTTTTGAAAGTCGTAAAAGGATGTAATTTTGTTCTTCTCATGCATGATATTTATCCGGAAGCTTTGGTGGCTATGCAAATATTGACTCCTTCATCAATTCTAGTTAAAGCTTGGCTGTTAATTAACCGAGTTTTGTACAGCCAAGCGTATAAAATTATTACTCTAGGTAGAGATATGAACAAACTATTAAAACCGAAAGTATACGGTAATTATCAAAAAATTTATTGCATACCTAACTGGGCAGATAATGAAACCATTAGTTCAACAGAAAAGGGAGAAAATGAACTGTTGAAAAAATTGGATATTACAGACTACTTTGTTGTTCTTTATGCAGGAAACATGGGAAGAACTCATGGCGTTGAATATATTGCTAAAGCGGCTGAAATACTTAATAAAGATAACCACATTCACTTTATTTTTCTGGGTTTTGGAGCAAAAAAAATATGGCTAGAAAATTATATCAATAGCCAAAAACTAAATAACCTTAGCCTTATCTCCCTCTATGACCGTCCTCGCTCTGAGCAAATAGTTTCCCTTAATGCATGTGATGTTGCTATTATTTCCTTTCTGAAAGGAATGGCTGGTATTTCTGTTCCTAGTCGAATGTATAACCACATGGCAGCAGGTAAGCCGATTATTGCCTTAACTGATGATTGGTCAGAACTAGCAGAAGTAATTCGGGAAGAAGAAATTGGATGGATAGTTAAACCTGGCGATGTAGAAGGTTTATTAGACACAATTAAATTAGCAGCAGCCCATCCTGAATTGTGTGCTGAGATGGGAGCTAGAGCAGAAATCGCTGCCAAAACTAAATATACATTTGCTCAGGCAGACAAAAAATATAAAGAACTCTTTAGAGAAGTATTTGATACCTTTATTAAGGAAACAAGAAATTGAATGCTATTTTAATTACTGGAGCAACTGGATTTATTGGTGGATGTCTAGTTCCTCTCCTAACCAAACAAAACATGCACATTGTCGCGGCAGTTCGTGAAAAGCAAAACAAACTATCATCCAATATTACTCATGTAAATGTTGGCAATATTGATGGATCAACCCGATGGGGACAAGCTCTTACAGATATTGACACTGTAATTCACCTAGCAGCACGCGCCCATATCTTGCATGATAAAGCCCCCAACCCAGAAGAAGAATTTTTGAAGGCTAACGTACAGGGTACAGCTAACCTTGTCAAACAATCAATTGCCGCAGGAGTAAATCACTTTATCTTTATCAGCTCCATCGGCGCAATGGCAACCCTAAGCGACCATCTCCTCACGGAAACCTCCCCTTGCCAACCCGACGCTCCTTACGGACGCAGCAAACTCCAAGCCGAACAAGCCTTAATCGATCTTGCCAGCCAAAGCAACATGACCTGGACTATTCTACGCCCTACCTTAGTCTACGGTTCTGGCAACCCTGGCAACATGGAACGCCTAATTAAACTCATTAATCGAGGCTTACCCTTACCCTTTGGTCTCGTTAAAAACCGCCGTAGCCTTATCTACGTCGGTAATCTCGTTGATGCGATCGCGACTTGCCTAACTCACCCCAACGCCAAAAACCAAACCTTCCTGGTTAGCGATGGTCAAGATCTCTCCACACCCGAACTAATCCGTAAGATAGCCTACCACTTAGAACGCCCTTGTCACCTCCTCCCAGTACCACCCAGCCTGCTCAAAATGGCAGGTCATCTAGGAGATACCATCGAACAATTCACTAAACGCCCCCTACCTCTGAATACTTCAACCATTGACCGCCTGCTAGGTTCCCTCGTCGTTGACAGCAGCCACATCCGAAACACCCTAAACTGGCAACCACCCTACACCGTTGACGAAGGGCTCTCAAAAACCTTGCGCTGATGTATAATCTTCGCGGTCAAAAACTGAGCTTTTGTAATGCAGAGCTTAGTGAAATACAGCGTAACATCTGGTGAGATTCTTCACTCCGCTATCGCTCCTTTCAGAATGACAAATTTGACCGTGCGAAGTATACCTCTCTAACGGAACTCACCAGAAACCAATAGGTCATATAGTAGGAAAAGTGTGTGTGAGAAGTTTAATAGACAAGCATGTTAACTGTTCTTGCGGCTGCCAGTGTTCTGGCGAGTATCCTCCTGACTAATCTGATTAAACGACGCTTCAGCAACCACTTACTGGACATTCCCAACGATCGCAGTTCCCATACCCAACCCACTCCCCGTGGTGGTGGCTTGGGTTTCATCCTGGCGTTTGCCATAACGGGGTTAATTGCCTCTGTATTCGCCAGTTATTTCCCTCAACTCCTATCCCACCCCCTAATTAACCCCAACCCAGCTTTGCTGTGGCTTATCCTCACCCCCCTAGCCATCATTGGCATCATTGATGACCGCCAAGGGCTTCCCGCCAGAATACGCTACCTGGTGCATCTGTCTGTCGCCAGTCTCGCGATCGCGTGTTTCGGTTCCTTCCCCCTACCCTGGCTCCCTAACTTCGGTATAGTGGGTCAAATGCTCGCGATCGCACTCACCCTAATTGGCATCACCGCCCTAATTAACTTCTACAACTTTATGGATGGTTTAGATGGTCTAGTTGCCAGCGTTACCGCCCTCCAGATGGCATTTCTAGCACTCTACCTCAACCAACCCCTATTCTGGCTGCTTGTCGCCGCCCTCCTGGGTTTTCTCTGGTGGAATTGGTCGCCGGCGAAAATCTTTATGGGCGATGCAGGTAGCACCGTCTTGGGAGCCAGTGTCGCCATCGCCCTGCTCAATACCAATAACCCCGTACAAGCCTGGTCTGCTCTCGCCGTGACACTCCCACTAACCGCTGATGCCATCTACACCCTGATCCGTCGCCTCATCCGCCAAGAAAACATCTTTAAGGGGCATCGTAGCCATCTTTACCAGCGGCTTCAGCAATCCGGTTGGACTCATCGCCAAGTCGCTCTCACCTACCTAATTGCCACCAGTATGATTGTCTTATTAATCACCACTCTTGGTACTTTGGGGAGTTGGTTCAGTTTAATCGGCGTACTGATAGAGCTCGCGATCGCGGAAATGTATCTCCAGGCGACAAGGGCGATCGTTTAGCTGACTTTTCACGCTATGTGGCGCAATGAAGGAAGGTATGTTTTGACCCTTCACAACCCTTGAGGGCATGTCGCGATCGCGAAACCTTGCTTCCCAGTATAATGTCGGCAAAATCATTGTCCTCAGTCGAATGGCACGCTGATTAAGGCTGGTGGGCAATGCCAAACATACGGTCTATCTCGCGATCGCGAAACCTTGCTCCCCAGTATACTGTCGGCAACATCATTGTCCTAGGTCATCCTCACTCAAAGCATCTGGATCAATCCCCAACGCCCGCAACCGTTCTGCCAACCGCTCACTTCGCTGACGCTCCTGCTCTAACTGCATTTCCAATTGGTCAGCCCGTTGTTGTTCCTGCTGTGCTTGCTCGGCGGGTGTAGGTATCCACCGATTAGTCCCATCATACCAACGTAGCCACAATCCTGTAATCTCCTCAAAAACCCCTTGCCAAATGCCTAGCCCTAACTTTAGTTCTTCCAACCACAGCCGCTGATTTTGTAGCGATAACTCCTGATAACGAGTACCCGATAAACAAAAAGCTCTAAACTGATTGACATACCGATCAAACACCACATAATAAGGAATACGCAAAATTCGCTCGTAGACCTCCCACTTCGTCTGCGGTTGGTTCACCTCCCGCAATGTCTGCCCCAAATCTTCCGGTGTTGTACCGGGGGAAAGCAACTCAACCACTAGCAAAGGCGTAACCCCCTCCTGCCAAATCACATAACTCCAGCGCAAATCCTGTTGCTGGGTAAATCGGCGCACCCCAAGAACGACAAACCAATCAGGACGCTTGTACCAACGCGGATGACGCGGATCATAGTAAAGGTTCAAGTCACTGGCGACAAACACTTGATCGATAGGCTGATTCGGGGGTTGGCAAGTTTGACTGAGCAAGTCAGCCTGCAATCGGTGAAACTCATCGGGCAAGCCAGGTTCCTCCACCTCTTCACTGGGTAGATCATACATGGTGGGTAGAGTTTCCTGAGGGGGGCGGGGGGGATCAGTTTGATACATAAGCGGTGGTGCGTTCAAACGTTTTGGCAAAGGAAACAGGTCGTACCAATTCTCTATGGTATAATTATGCGCCCTGTCCGACGAGAGCATGTCATCTTAAGTCGAAAGGCACGCTCAAAGCTGGTGGGCAGTGCCCACCCTACGGTATATCCTGACTTTTCACTTTTTTTTTGCACGGAAGGGGGAGAATTCAAAGCCTTCTCTCTCTAACCCCCCTTTATACCCCCCTTTCAAAGGGGGGCAAGGAGGGATGGAGAGAGGTTTGGAGAGAGGTTTTCCAGATCCCGTGAAAGTTACCCATTAGAATTAGCGATGGGATAATTGATCCTGAGAATCCAGATTAACTGCTATGCCATCTCAAACCCTAAAATACGCTTACTTTCCCGGTTGTGTCGCCCAAGGCGCTTGCCGAGAATTGTACCAATCAACCGCCGCCCTGACTCAAGCCTTGGGTATTGAACTGATTGAACTGAAAAAAGCTTCCTGTTGCGGTTCTGGCACATTTAAGGAAGATTCCCGATTGCTGGAAGATACCGTAAATGCCCGTAATATTGCCTTGGCGGAGGAACTCAATCTACCCCTGTTGACCCATTGCAGCACCTGTCAGGGGGTTATTGGTCATGTTGATGAACGCTTGAAGGAATTTCAACAGACTGATCCGGGCTATATTGATCAAGTTAATGGCTTACTGAAAAAAGAGGGCTGTTCTCCTTATAAGGGGAACAGCGAAGTCAAGCATTTGCTGTGGGCGTTAGTAGCCGATTATGGACTAGACGCCATACGAGAACGGGTTACCCGAAAATTAAGCGGGTTAAAATGTGCCGCCTTCTACGGCTGTTATTTGCTCAGAGGGCAGACCACAATCCCTTATGACAACCCGTTTCACCCCGAATCGATGGAAAATGTATTCCGAGCAGTTGGGGCAACTCCTGTCTATTATCGCGGGCGAACCCAGTGTTGTGGTTGGCCCATTGCCAGTTATGCGACCGAGCAATCGTTCCAAATGGCGGGGAAACATATCCAAGAAGCAATTGACGCTGGGGCAGATTGTATGGTAACACCTTGCCCATTGTGCCACCTTAATCTTGACTCTCGTCAACCGGAAGTGGAAAAGGTAATTGAGCGTAAGCTGGGATTACCGGTGTTACATTTACCGCAATTAGTCGCCTTGGCGCTCGGTATTCCACCAAAGGAGTTGGGGTTGAGTAAGCATATTGTGTCCACACGACCTGTTTTAGAGAAATTGGGCTTATAATCCATTCCCCTACCCGATCCTCGACTTGTTGAAGGTTGGGGATCTAATAACCCGCAATGCGATCGCGGTTGAGAATAAGGTGCGTTACGCAAGCGCTTTCACACGATGGCGGCGTGGCACACCTAAAATGGTGGATTAGTATTGTAGGGGCGCACGGTGTGCGCCCAATTTCACCGTCAAATCTATTCCACAATTTTAGCTGTGTCAGTCCACTACTGACGTGGCACATCTAATTTGATGGATGAGAACTGTCCCACACCCCGTGCGCCCGATTTAACCTGAAAATTTATAACCCGATCGCGCCTCTGCATTCAAGCCCCACCCTCAACAAAACTTGGGCTTCCTCGCTGTCGTCTGATGAATGGGGATGAGGTATGGTAGAAACAAGCACAGGCAAAAGCCATCCCCAATCCGGCGTCTAATACCAAATCCGGGTTGATTACCCCCTTTCTAGTCCCCGTAGACGGACTTTATGGGAGCATGTCAGGTTTGACAGAATGTTCACGCTCTCGCTGCGCTTGTTGGGTTTCGTTTGGTTGGGTTTCGTTCCTCAACCCAACCTACAGCTTTATAATTCAGTCCGCGCAGGCGGACGCAAGGGCCAGTGTAGCTGTGACTTCCTCCTCGCCAGGATACCTTTACTGTATGGATATTTTAATCGTTGAAGACGAAGCGGAAATCGCCAAACTCATCCAACTCACCCTAGAACGGGAAGGATTTACCTGCTACTCCTGTCGCGATGGACTAGCCGCCTTACAAGCATTCCAAACCCAGCAACCGGATGTGATTATTCTGGACTTAATGCTACCCGGATTGGATGGACTGGAGGTTTGCGCCCGAATTCGCCAAAAACCGGGACCCAAAGACCCCTATATTCTAATGCTGACGGCGAAGGGAGAGGAAATTGACCGCGTAATTGGTCTATCAACAGGTGCCGATGATTACCTAGTCAAACCCTTTAGTCCTACCGAACTGGTGGCTAGAGTCCGGGCGTTATTGCGGCGTAGTTTGCGTCACGGCGGACAGTCCCTCGTCTACCGTACCCAACATTTTACAGTAGATGTGGATCAACATACTGCTAGTCGCCAACTGGATTCTGAGGAATCAGAACCCCTGGATTTAACCACGTTAGAATTTAATCTGTTAGCCACCTTTATCAGTCAACCCGGTCGAGTTTGGAATCGGACTCAACTGATTGATAAGCTTTGGGGGAATGACTTCTTTGGTGATGAACGGGTGGTTGATACCCATGTCGCCCGATTGCGGAAAAAAATAGAACCTGATCCGAGTAATCCTACTTTTGTTAAAACCGTTATCGGCGTTGGTTATAAATTTGAAGATAGCCCGTAGGGGTTTGGTCACCAAACCCCTCTTATATAAATTTATGGTGTTGTTAAGTAGACCAAGCGGGTTGCCCCTACAGTAATCATGAGTAAAACCAGTTTACGCCACCGCCAATCCTTACCCTTAGTCTCGCGCCTGTTTCTCTCCCACTTGTTGGTGATGATTGTCGGCGTAGGTTCCCTGTTAATTATCAGTAAAGTATCTTCGCCGCGCTTCTTTATTTTGCATCTACAACAACTAGAAGGCAAAGGAGTCATCTTTCGCGTTGCCCGTACCTCCCTATTACAAGGATTTCAAACCGCCTGGAATCGCGGCACGTTTTGGTCGGTTATCGTTGGCACAACGGCGGCTGGAGGACTTAGTTACTGGTTGTCTCGTCGCATTGTCAAACCCCTGACTCAAATCGAAGACATTACTCAACAATTTGCGGCGGGTAAGCTAGATGAACGACTTCCGCCTAGTGAAATTCCTGAAATTAATCAACTCGCCACCAGTTTTAATCAGATGGCGGTGAGTTTAGAAGATGTGGAACAGCGGCGGCGAGATTTAGTCAGTGATTTGACTCATGAACTGCGAACCCCTCTGACGGTACTGCGAGGTTATTTAGAAGAACTTGCCACACACCGGATGGAAGCAACGCCTGCAATGTATCAGCAGTTGGCAAAAGAAACGCGACGGTTGGAACGGTTAATTAACGATTTACAGGAACTCTCGAAAGCCGAAGCAGGTTATCTGCCCATAAAAGTTGAACCTGTGAATGTGCGTCCCCTGCTAGAATCGCTAGTGCAAAAGTTTGGGGATCAGGTGTTGGAAGAAGGTCCTGTTTTGCATTTAGATTGTCCAGAAAAATTGCCTCGGGTATTGGCAGATAGTGACCGATTGGAACAAGTATTGGTGAATCTTTTAGGCAATGCGATTCGACATACTCCAACGGGTACGATTACCGTTCGGGTATGGGTAAAACGGGATGGACGAAAAGGTATTATTTCTCGGTTATGGATTGCGGTAACCGATACGGGTATGGGTATTGCCCCAGAGCATGTCCCTCATGTGTTTGAACGGTTCTGGCGGGCGGAAAAGTCGCGCAATCCGAATACCGGGGGAACGGGGATAGGGTTAGCTATCTCGAAGCGGTTGGTGGAATTGCAAGGGGGTGAGATTGAGGTAGAAAGTCAGCTAGGGGTTGGCAGTACGTTTCGGTTTTATCTGCCTTTAGCATAAGTTGTCCTAAAAAGCAATACTAGGGCGCGATCGCGAAGGGGCGGGTGATCCTCTGATCCGCTTGCATCCGGGCAGTTTGATGCTGGGAACCATTGGTAAACAACAGCCCAGGGAAAGTGCAGGGATTTATACCCCAATCCTGATAAAATTATTTTATCTTGACAAAAGTTTAATCGAAACAGTATTATCTGGACTAGGTACGAATCAGTTAACGAATTTTTCCCATTGGGCAAGGCTACATAAAACCAAATTATACCGGAAATAAAAAATGAAAATAAGCAAGAGTTTTATCGAAAACTGGCAACAAGGAAAGGGAGAAAAAAAAGAAAAATTATCTCATCCAAGTGAGCCGTTTATCTATCAATTGATGAAACAAGGCAAACAACTCTCCCAACTTGTTGCCCGCTCATGGATGGGAGATGAGATTGCGCTACAACTCAAGAACATTTTAATTGATCCTCGAGGAGATGATGGCTCGGCTGACGGTAAATTAAAACAGTTGTTAGGCGATGACGGAACGGGAGAGTTCCGAGAACTGCTGCTTTCGATTTTTCATGACTATGAGTTACCTATATTTAATGAGTACGAATTAACGAAAGTATATAGTTTTTCTATAAGCTGGGAAACGTGGGAAGGTTCTCTCGATGATATAAAGCAGCCGTGGATAGATCAAGGACAAGGCAAGAACTTTTACTTTAATATTGTTATACCCTATCCGCCACGACCTGAGTTAGGGGAATCAACAATTACTTTAGGACAATTAGAAGATTGGGTGGCTCAAGATGTTACAGACGAACAGGGCAACCTGCTCATAGGTGAACACGACGGGAAAACCTATACCGTTTTTCCTCCTTATCCTTATATACCACCAACATCATGCTAGATCTTCGCTTGGTTTAACGAAACAAACAGTCTGTAGAGAGGTAGCCAGCTACCTCTTTAGCCATTAAAAAGTAAAGCGATTGGTGAAAATTGATTTATTTAGAGTAAAAATTGTATGAATTTAAAATAAACAAAATGGGGTTGAATTGGTTTTAGGATTAAAGTAGGCACTATTTTCCAGCAGATTAAAGCCATTTATTTGTGGATAAAATGTTGAAAAAGCCAAAATTTAAAGCTCATTATTTAGTAAAAAATGTCGAAAAAGAAACAGTTTTTTTCTTATCAGAAAGAGGCTCATTTTGGATTCACGACAACCTATGTAAACGGCTAAGCCCTTGGCTGGATGGAAATTATACTCTTGAGGATATCGTTGATAAAATTCAACAAGAATTATTACCAGAAGATGCATCATTAGAAGAAGCTGTTACCTTTTTTCAGGATGTTCTCAATGTCAGTATTAAAGGTCGCTATGCCCTGATGCAAATGGCTGAGAAGGGCTACATTGTAGAAAGCAATGATCCCCTGCCCTCTGATTTAACCATCTTCTGCGACCATTTGCAGATCGATCCCCAGGAAGCCTACCGTCGTTTACAAAGGACGAAAGTAGCGGTAAAAAGCTTTGGGGATAATCTGCCAACATCGGAATTCATTTCCACTCTGGAATCCCTGGGCATTCAAGTTTCTGAAGACGGCGATATCGAAGTCATTTTAACCAATGACTACCTCCAAGAAGAACTAGATAGTTTAAATCAAAAAGCCTTAGAGCGATCGCGCCCTTGGATGCTGGTTAAACCTGTGGGGACAATCCTTTGGCTAGGTCCCCTATTTTATCCTAGAAAAACTGGGTGCTGGGACTGTCTAGCGCAACGATTGCGAGGGAACAGACCCGTTGCCGAGTTTATCCAAAAACATCATGATATTTCCCATGGCTTAATCCCGCCACTTGGCTCCCTTCCCGCCACCTTACAAACGGGGTTGGGAATGGCAGCAACTGAACTGTTTAAATGGATTGTCCAGGGAGAGAATAAACGATTAGAAGGCGTGTTAGTCACCCATGATACTCTCTCTCTAGAAACCCAAAATCATCCTCTAGTTAAGCGTCCCCAATGTCCCAGTTGTGGTGTAATCTTAAATCGGTTTCAGGGCAAACCCTTGCCCATTGTCCTGGGACACCGCAAAAAAACATTCATCATAGACGGCGGACATCGTTGTTGTTCTCCCGAAGAAACCCTGAGAAACCATCAACACCAGATTAGTCCCCTAACCGGAATAGTACGAGAACTCCGCAAACTCGACCAAGGGTCAGATGGTTTGATCCATACCTATTTGGCTCGGCATCATTTTGCCACAATGTTTGATGATTTGAACGCCTTACGCCAAAATATTGGAGGTAGAAGTGCAGGGAAAGGTCGAACCGATATCCAAGCCCGGGCAAGTGCGTTTGGCGAAGCGATTGAACGGTATTCTGGCGTGTTTCAAGGAGACGAAATCCGGCAAACATCTAGTTACCAAAAACTGGGAGATAAAGCGATTCATCCCAATGCCTGTATGAATTTTAGCCAACAGCAATACGACAACCGCCAGGAATGGAATCAGCGCTGTTCGGGTTGGTTTCAAAGGGTTCCAGAACCCTTTGACGAAGAACGAGAAATTGAGTGGACTCCAGTTTGGTCATTAACCAATCAAGGGTTTAAATATCTGCCCACGGCTTACTGTTATTATGGCTATCCTAAACCGGAAAAACCCGATTGTTGGGCGGACTCAAATGGCTGTGCCGCTGGGAATACGATAGAAGAAGCGATTTTGCAAGGGTTTATGGAGTTGGTGGAGCGGGATTGTGTCGCCTTGTGGTGGTACAACCAGATCAATAGACCCCAGGTTAATTTAGACAGTTTCCATCAGCCTTATTTTAACCAGCTTCAGGAGTATTACCAAACCCTGCATCGTGAACTCTGGGTTCTGGATATTACCAATGATCTGGGTATTCCCACTTTTGCCGCTATTACTCGCCGCCTAGATAGGGAAGTCGAAGATATTGTTTTAGGTTACGGTGCTCATTTTGACCCGACGCTGGCGATTCAAAGAGCCTTAACCGAACTTAACCAAATCCTACCTGGGGTTTTAGCGGCGAATCCTGATGGCAGTACCCAGTATCCGGCGGCGGCTGATCCTTTGGCTGTAAACTGGTGGAAAACGGCGACAATAGAAAATCAGTCTTATCTAGTTCCTGATCAACAAGTGGCGGCAAAAGTATGGCTGGATTATCCCCACATTAGCAGTGATGATCTGCTAGAGGATATTATCACCTGTCAGAAAATTGTAGAGCAACAGGGTATGGAAATGCTGGTACTGGATCAAACTCGTCCTGATATCGGACTCAAAGTTGTCAAAGTGATTGTTCCAGGAATGCGCCACTGGTGGAAACGCTTAGGTTCAGGACGACTTTATCAGGTTCCTGTGCAATTGGGTTGGTTACCAGAACCGCTTCCGGAAAATCAGCTTAACCCTTTTCCGATGTGGATGTAATGTAAATTACCGATAGAGGCTTATGTTTAACGGATATAAAATCGTTGATGTCGATTCTCATATAACCGAACCCCCAGATATGTGGGCGAAGTACCTGGAACCTGCATTTAAAAGCTTTGCACCTTCCCCGGACATGAAAATTAAGGGTGAAGCTATTATTAATAAGATATCGGATCAGTTTCGCCGCGAAGCGACACAGCAAATGATGGAGACGCATCCGATGGCTGTACTCAATGGTTTTGACTCAGAATCTCATGTCCGAGCCATGAAACAGATGGGGGTTGATGTCTCGTTTGTGTACCCAAACTCCGGACTGTGGGTTTTTGGAGTTGATACGATGAAACCACAACTGGCTGGAGCTTTTACCCGCGCCTATAATAATTGGTTACGAGATTTTTGTAGTTATGATCCGCAAATTCTTCAAGGTGTGGGAGCGATCAATCTTCATGCTCCTGAAGCCATGGTATCAGAACTCGATCTCATCGCCAAGTTTGGCTGGAAAGCTGTCTTTTTGCACCCCACCCCAATCAAGGGGCGACTGTTAAGTGATCCCGCCTACGAGCCGTTTTGGACGAAATGTGAAGAATTAGGAATAGCTGTCGGTTTACATGGGGCGGCTCATAGTCGCCTGTCGGTGACGGGAGTCGATCGATTTAACACGGAATTTGCCATACACGCCTGCTCTCATCCTATGGAACAGATGATGGCAATGTTGGCTCTGATTGAAGGTGGCGTGTTAGAGCGCCATCCTCATCTCAAAGTAGGGTTTCTAGAGTCAGGTTGTGGTTGGCTCCCCTACTGGCTATGGCGACTGGATGAAGAATATGAGAACCTGCACTGGGAGGTACAAGATAATGTGAAGATGAAGCCATCGGAGTATTTTCGTCGCCAGTGCTTTGTGGCGATGGAGCCTTCTGAACCTTATCTGGATTGGGTGATTCAGTCTATCGGCTCCGACAACCTGCTGTTTGGTACGGATTACCCTCATGTAGATCATCAGATGGACATTGTGGAGAAAATGCTGGTGCTGGAGGAGCGACTATCCCAGAAAACCCTCAAGAAGATCCTCTGGGATAACCCCGTTCGGTTTTACGGACTAGAATAAGAAAATCTGTATAACTACAGGTGAGGGTGCGTTAAGCTGTTGCTGACGCACCTTATTTTATAACGTCTATATTGTCCCTTAACAAGCACACATCGGCTGAAATTATCACTCACAATGAATACCCTAACTGGTTACCAAATTATCGCCCAACTCTACGAAAGCGCTAATTCCTTAGTTTATCGAGCTATCCGCGATCGCGCTCGTCAACCCTTGATTCTTAAGATTCTTAAAGCCGATTATCCCACTCCAGAAGAATTGACCCGATATAAACAAGAATATGAAATTACCCGTTCTCTGAATCAGCCCGGTGTGGTGAAAGCCTATGACTTACAGCGATATCAGAATAGTCTCGTCATGCTCTTGGAGGATTTTGGCGGTGACTCCTTAAAGTTATTGATGAGAGAGCGCCAGTTTCCACTAGACGAATTCTTGACTATTGCCATTAAGATAGCTGAGAGTTTGGGCGCGATTCATGCTGCTAATATCATCCACAAGGATATTAACCCCTCTAATATTGTTTATAACCCCAAAACGGGACAGATCAAAATTATCGATTTTGGGATTTCTACGATTTTATCGCAAGAGAACCCCACAATCCGTAATGCCGATCACTTAGAGGGAACGTTAACCTATATTTCTCCGGAGCAAACCGGGAGAATGAACCGATCCATTGATTACCGCACAGATTTTTATTCCCTGGGTGTTACGTTCTATGAACTGCTGACTCATCAACTCCCCTTTGAAAAAAAGGATGCCATGGAATTGGTACATTGTCATATTGCTAAGCAACCAGTACCACCCGATCTTCTGGACAGGGGAACGGGTGTACAGGGGAGCACAGGTGCAGGGAAAATACCGAAAGCGGTTTCAGATATTGTCATGAAACTGATGGCAAAAACGGCAGAGGAGCGCTATCAAAGTGCCTGGGGACTAAAAGCCGATTTAGAAACCTGTTGGCATCAACTACGAACGAGCGGTGAAATTTCCCAGTTTTCTCTCGGTCAACAGGATATTTCCGATAAGTTTCAAATCCCGCAAAAACTCTATGGTAGGGAGGCGGAAATTCACCAACTTTTAGACACCTTTGAGCGAGTCAGTCAAGGGGCGACTGAGTTGATCCTGGTGGCGGGTTATTCCGGTATCGGTAAGTCAGCGTTAGTGCATGAAGTGCAAAAGCCGATTGTCCGACAGCGAGGCTATTTTATTTCCGGTAAGTTTGACCAGTTTAAACGCAATATTCCCTATGCTTCTTTGATTCAAGCGTTTCAGGAATTAATTCGCCAGCTTTTGACAGAAAGTGAAACCCAAATTAAAACCTGGAAGCAGAAGCTGTTAGATGCCCTAGGGAGTAATGGTCAAGTGATCATTGATGTCATTCCTGAAGTCGAACGGATTATTGGCAAACAACCGTCAGTGCCTCAGTTAGGTGCAACAGAATCCCAAACCCGTTTTAACTTAGTTTTTCAAAATTTTATTGGCGTTTTTACGAACAAAGAACACCCTCTGGTTATTTTTCTCGATGATTTACAGTGGTCAGATTCAGCCTCATTGAAGCTAATTGAGTTGCTGATCAATGACCCGGATAGCCAATATCTCTTGATGATTGGTGCCTATCGAGATAATGAAGTGAGTTCCACTCATCCGCTGATGGTGATCTGGGAAAAGATCAAAAAAATGGGGGCAAAAGTAAGTATTCTTACCCTTTCTCCTTTACAGGTTGCTCATGTCAACCAGTTGATTAGCGACACCCTTAACTGCTTGCCCAAACGGTCAATACCTCTGGCTGAGATACTGGCAAATAAAACCAACGGCAATCCATTTTTCTTAACGCAGTTACTTAAGTCTCTATACCATAAAAAATTATTTTCTTATGAGTTAATTCGGGATTGCTGGCAGTGGGATATTGAGCAAATTCGCGGCGTGGAGATAACGGATAATGTTGTTGAATTAATGATTGAGAAAATTAAAACCTTTGATGATCCTACGCAAACGGTATTGAAGTTAGCCGCCTGTATTGGCAATAAATTTAATTTAGGTGTTCTCTCTATTGTCCATAGAAAATCATTGTCAGAAACAGCAAAAGATCTTTGGGCAGCCGTTCAGGAAGGCTTGATTGTGCCTCTAAGTAAGGAGTACAAAATTCCTCTGCTTTGGCAAGACAATCATGAGTTGAATAGAGAGTATGAAGACTTATCTGCTATCCGCTACCCGGATATATCCTCCATCTCTTATAAATTTTTGCATGACCGAGTTCAACAAGCCGCTTATGCATTGATTCCAGAAGCCCAGAAAAAAGCAGTTCATTTAGAAGTGGGTAAATTATTGCTGGAGAATACCAAGCGAGAGGACTTAGAAGAAAAGATTTTTGATATCGTTAATTCATTAAATATCGGTGCTGAGTTGATTCATAATCAGGCAGAACGGAATAATTTAGCCCAATTAAATTTAATGGCTGGAAAAAAAGCCAAGGCGGCGGCGGCTTATGAGTCGGCTTTAAGTTATTTAGAGATGGGGCGAGGACTGCTCGCAGCCGATAGCTGGACGAATTACTATGACTTAACGTTGGCACTTTATATAGAAACAATGGAAGCGAAAGTCGTTAATACCCAGTTTGAAGCCGCCCAAAAGCTTTCTAGGATTGTGCTGCAACAAGCCAAAACACTTCTCGATCAAGTTAAGGTGTATGAGCTAATCATTCAATCCTATCATGCTCAACTTCAGTTGCAGTCCGAGATAGATACAGCGCTTGAAGTTTTGGCAAAACTGGGAATACGTTTGCCCAAAGAACCAAGCCAACAGATGATTCAAGATGAACAGAGAGCCATAGAATTACTATTAGCTAATAGGCAGATTGAAGACTTAGTAAATCTACCAGAGATGACCGATCCCGATAAACTTGCCGCCATAGGAATTTTAATCGTTGTCACCGATGCTGTAATTATTACCAAACCTCTATTGTATCCGCTGATAACCTTAACATCAGTCAAGCTCTGTATTGAATATGGCAATTCTCCTTTAGCGGCTGGTGTCTATATTTTCTATGCTCAGCTTCTCTGTGGCGCGATGAAAGATATTGATACTGGATATCGGTTTGGGCAATTGTCCTTAAGCTTGTTGGAAAAATTTAATGTTCGAGAACTTAAAGCACTAATCATCCATTACAGTAATGGATTTGTGCGCCATTGGCAAGATTCGTTTCGGGCAATAGAACTTGAACAAATGCAGGAAGGCGTTCATATCGCCCTAGAAGTGGGTGACCTAACCAGCGCTTGTTATAATGCCGTCAGCTATTGTCTATTTGCCATATTTTCGGGTAGGAATTTAGCAGAGTATGAATCTAAATATATCGAGTATCATGATTTGATTGTTAGACTCAAACAAAACTATTCTATCTATTACATCAAAGCCTCGATCAAAATTGGCTTAGGCTTTTTAGAAGAAGACAAACGTAAATGGGGAACCATTTTAAGCCCTTCCCATCAAGAGGATGAGGCTTTATTGCAAGAATGGATTCAGAGTGAGAATCACTGGCTAATTTTTATTACCTGTTTAGCAAAAACCGTTTTGTTTTATGGCTTCAATCAATACAATCAGGCATTAAAAGCGGCAGAACAGGGTGACCCTTATGGCGAAAGTTCATCCGCCTATTTAGTTTATCCTCAACATATTTTCTACTATTCTCTGACGATTTTGGCGCTTTGTCTTCAATCTGACGAATCGGCAAAACAAGAAAAACTGAAAAAAGTTTTATCCAATCAAGCCCAGTTAAAAAAATGGGCGGAACAGGCTCCAGCTAACTATCATCACAAATACGAACTCGTGGAAGCGGAAAAAGCGCGAGTTTTGGGTCAACAAATCCTAGCCATGGAGCGTTATGATTGTGCGATTCGTGGTGCTAGGGAACAAGGGTTCATCCACGAAGAAGCCATCGCTTATGAACGCGCGGCGGAGTTCTATTTCTCCCTAGGTAGAGACGAGATAGGTCAACTCTACCTGAAAAATGCCCACCATTGTTATACGCGCTGGGGGGCTAAGGCTAAAGTCAAAGCCTTGGAAGCAGAATATCCGCAAATTTTAGTCGGTTCAACCCATCGAACTGATGGTAAAGGGATTAGCACCCGAATTTCTACATCGGGGGGTGATGCTCAAGCCTTGGATTTGTCAACGGTGATGAAAGCCTCGCAAACCCTTACCAGTGAAATTGTGCTGGATAATTTACTCGCCAAACTAATGAACATTGCGATTGAAAATGCAGGCGCACAAAAAGGGTTTCTGATTTTACAATCCCAAATTGAGCCAGGAACTAAGCAAGGGAAATGGGTAATTGAAGCCGAAGGTGTAGTGGATTCACAAGCTCTTAATATTTTGCGATCGCGTCCTGTAGATGCTGTTAATCCTGACACCCAGTTACCCCTGCTGTCAACCGCTATCATCAATTACGTGATTCACACTCAGGATAATGTTGTCTTAAATGACGCCACTCATGAAGGACAATTTACCCGTGATCCCTATATTGTCGCCACTCACCCCAAATCCATTCTCTGTACACCCCTACTCAATCAAGGCAAACTTACAGGTATTCTTTACTTAGAAAATAACCTTACCACCGACGCCTTTACACCAGAGCGAGTCGAAACCTTAAAAATTCTGTCCGCCCAAGCCGCTATCTCCATCGAAAATTCCCGCCTCTATCAACAACTAGAAGCCTATAGCCGCAATCTAGAAATTAAAGTTGATGAGAGAACCGAGGAACTCAAAGAGAAAAACCAGGAACTCTCAGCCACACTGAAAAAACTCAAAGCCACTCAAGATCAAATTATCGCCCAAGAAAAACTCGCCTCCCTCGGCGCGTTAACCGCAGGGATTGCCCATGAAATTAAAAATCCCTTAAACTTTGTCAATAACTTCGCTGAACTTTCTGCTGAGTTAGCCGAAGAACTCTTAGAAGAACTCGATAGTCAAAAAGAACGATTAGACCCGGAAAGCACTGAATATATTCAAGAAATTCTCACTGACTTAGGACAAAACGTTAAAAAAATTAACAAACATGGCAAACGCGCCGACAATATCGTGCGCGGTATGCTGATGCACTCACGGGGTCAAAGTAGCGAACGACAACTCGTCGATATCAACTCACTTCTGGCAGAATATGTTAATTTAGCCTATCACGGTATGCGTGCCAAAGATTCCTCATTCAACATTACCGTTGAAACCCACTATGACCCCAGCATCGGTCAGATTAATATTGTGCCGCAGAACATGAGTCGAGTGTTTCTTAATGTCATCAATAATGCCTGTTATGCTGCCCATGACAAGAAAAAAACCGTTGGCGCAGGATTTAGCCCCACACTCTCAGTTAAAACCAAAAATCTAGGAGATAAAGTCGAAATCCGTATCCGAGATAACGGCAATGGCATCCCCACTGAAATCCGAGATAAAATATTTAATCCTTTTTTTACCACCAAACCAACCGGTCAAGGAACGGGTTTGGGTTTATCCATGAGTCACGATATCATTGTGGGAGAGCATCAAGGGGAGATTCAGGTAGCAACCGAATTGGGCGAGTATAGCGAATTTACGCTTATTTTGCCCAGAAAATAGAGGGCGCAATGTTCCAGACGTGTCATGGCAAGTCTAGAAGGATGTACTGGGAAGCTCGTCGCCTCACTCCATAGAATCAGGTCGCATTCTAATTTTATCCCTTATGTCAACCCGTGTTTATTTAGAGGAATTAATCATGAAAGTCATGGTTGTCGATGATGAAGAAGATATCTTATTTTTATTCCGCCAACGATTTAGAAGAGAAATAAAAAAAGGTGAAATTGAGTTTAAATTTGCTTTTTCAGCACAGGAAGCCCTCGACTATCTAGAAAGTCAAGATAAAAACTGCATTATTTTGATTCTTTCCGATATTAATATGCCCGGAATGAATGGCTTAGAATTACTCAAGATAATCAAAACCAAATTTCCTCACTTAAAAGTTTTTATGATTACAGCTTACGGCGATGACGAAAACTATCGCCTTTCCCTAGAATACGGAGCCGATGATTATATTCATAAGCCCGTTGAATTTGACAAACTTAAAGAAAAAATATTTAATATATCCACAAATTAGCATACTAAACACTAATGCCAGCCAAAATACTGGTGGTCGATGATGAACCCGACTTAGAACCCCTAATTCGCCAAAAATTCAGAAAAAAGATTCGGCAAAAGGAACTCCAGTTTATTTTTGCCCGTAATGGTGTGGACGCTCTCGAAAAGCTTTCATCTGACTCCGATATTGATATGGTTTTAACCGATATTAATATGCCCCAAATGGATGGGCTCGCTTTGCTGATGAAACTGGCAGCGGACTATCCTGTGATTAAAGCTGTGATCCTGTCCGCCTATGGGGATATGGACAATATTAGAGCGGCGATGAACTTGGGGGCGTTTGACTTTCTTACCAAACCGATCAATTTTCAAGACTTAGAAATTACCACCTACAAAACTCTGCAACATGTCCAGCAGATCAAACAGGCGTTAGCCCAGGAAAATTATCTCAAACGTTTAGAAGCAGAAAACCTTCGCCTCAGTACTGAACTCGATATTACCCGACGACTGCAACAAATGCTTTTACCAACGGAGACAGAACTTCGTCAAATTCAGGGGCTGGATATTGCTGGGTATATGCAACCTGCTGATGAGGTAGGGGGAGACTACTACGACGTACTTGAACACAATGGCACAGTAAAAATTGGGATTGGCGATATCACCGGTCATGGGTTAGAAAGCGGTGTCCTTATGCTGATGGTACAAACCGCTGTGCGGACACTGCTAATAAATAACGAGACAAATGCGGTTAACTTCTTGAGTACCCTTAACCAAACGATTTACCAGAACCTGCAACGGATGGGCTGCGACAAGAACTTAAGCCTTGCCTTAATCGACTATCACCAAGGTGTTCTGACGGTTAGTGGACAACATGAACAAATGATTGTGCTACGCTCCAATGGTACGATTGAGCGAATTGATACGATTGATTTAGGCTTCCCGATTGGTTTGGCGGAGACTATTGCTGAGTTTGTGGCTGAAGCGACAGTACAGTTGTATCCAGGAGATGGAGTTGTCCTCTACACCGATGGGATTACTGAGGCTGAAGATATGAATGGGGTGCAATATGGTCTAGAACGGCTTTGTGAGGTTTTAAGAACCAACTGGCACAGCTCAGCGTGTGAGATTAGACAGGCGGTTATTGACCAAGTGTGGCAGCATATTGGAGAGCAGAAAGTCCATGATGATATTACCTTACTTATCCTTAAGCAGCAGTGATTGGTTATTGGTCATTTGTCCTTTGTCCTTTGTCCTTTGCCCTTAAAATTCTTGTACTCCGTTGGGGACGGGCGCGAGTGACATCAGGGTGAAAACCTTCCCGTTAATGGTAAAACCCGCCCCCCAGACGCTTCTTGCATCGCGTCTCTACAGTCCATCCTTATCAGGCAAAAACAATGCCAGCGAAAATACTGGTTGTCGATGATGAACCTGATTTAGAACTTCTAATCCGCCAGAAATTTAGAAAAAAGATCCGGCGTAAGGAACTCCAGTTTATTTTTGCCCGTAACGGTTTGGACGCCTTAGAAAAGCTGCAAACCCAGCCGGATATTGATATGGTTTTAACCGATATTAATATGCCCCAAATGGATGGGTTAACCTTACTCACGCGCCTCGCCCAAAACTATCCCACCACCAAAGCCGTTATTCTTTCTGCTTATGGGGATATGGAAAATATCCGCAAAGCTATGAATCTGGGGGCGTTTGACTTCCTGACTAAACCCATTGATTTCCAAGATTTAGAAATTACCACCCATAAAACCCTCCAGCATGTGCAACAGATTAAAGCCGCGCAACAGCAGGAGCGTTTGGCACAACGGGCGCAAGCTGACTTATTAGAAAATCTACGCCAAGAAGTGATTGAGCGCCAGCGAGTCCAAGAGGCGATGCGTGCGAGTGAGAGACAGTTGGCGCAATTTTTGGAAGCTGTACCTGTGGGTTTATTTGTAATTGATGCCAATGGTCAACCCTACTATGCTAACCAGACAGGACAGCAATTACTGGGAAAAGGAGTGGTATCCAAACACCCATCCGAACAACTCGCTGCAATTTATCACGTCTATCTGGCGGGAACAGAACAAGTCTATCCCAGTCATCGTGATCCAATTTTACGGGCGCTTATGGGTGAACAAGCGACGGTTGATGACATGGAAATCCGTCAGGGCGATAGGATTATCCCTTTGGAGGTTTGGGCAACTCCCATTTTTGATCACCAGGGTAATGTTATCTATGCTATTGCCGCTTTTCAAGATATCAGTCCCCACAAGCAAGCCGAAGCCGAACGGCTTCAGTTTACCCAAACCTTGGAACAAAAGCATGCGGCGTTGCAGCGCCTGGATCAACTCAAAGATGAGTTTTTAGCCAATACCTCCCATGAACTGCGTACCCCTCTCAATGGCATTATTGGTATTGCTGAATCCCTCATCGACGGGGCGGCTGGTCCTTTGTCTCAGGTGCAAATGGCGAATCTGGCAATGGTTGTTTCCAGTGGTAAGCGCCTCCAAAGTCTGATTAATGATATTTTGGATTTCGCCAAACTGAAAAACCACGATATCGAATTGCACCGCAAGTCTGTGGACTTTCGCCAAATCACCGAAGTGGTGCTTACCCTGTCTCGCCCCCTGATTAGGGGCAAATCTCTAGAGTTGAAAAATGAGATACCTGAAAATTTCCCCGGAATCGATGGAGACGAGAATCGGTTGCAACAAATTATGTACAATCTGGTGGGAAATGCGATTAAGTTTACCGAATCGGGTTCCGTTACAGTGTCAGCAACCCAGAAGCAGGATAGGGCAGAAGTGACGGTGGCTGATACAGGGATTGGTATTGCCCCGGATAAGTTTGAAGATATCTTTAAATCCTTTGAGCAACTTGACGCCTCTGTATCCCGTCCATACAGGGGTACAGGATTGGGATTAAGTATTACTAAACAACTCATTGAACTCCACGGAGGAACCATTCGCGTTGAATCAGAATTGGGTCAAGGTTCGCGATTTATTTTCACACTTCCCATCAGTTCCCAACCGATTAAACCCTCATCAGAATACAGTACAGAAATCACCAAAGTGCGGGACTATAGCACCTTATTCCCCAGCGAACCTTTACCACGGGTTTCTAAAACTGGCGAATTCACGATTTTAGTTGTAGACGACGAACCGATTAATTTGCAGGTTGTTACCAATCACCTATCTGTCCACAATTATGCCATTGTTCAAGCAACCAATGGTATAGAGGCTTTAGCCAAAATTGAGCGGGGGTTTAAGCCGGATTTGGTGATTCTGGATATTATGATGCCCAGGATGTCGGGCTACGAAGTTTGCCAAAAAATCCGCCAACGCTTTCCTGCTAATGAAATGCCAATTATTATGTTGACAGCGAAGGAGCAAGTCTCGGATTTGGTGGAAGGCTTGAGTGTGGGGGCGAATGATTATTTAACTAAACCTATTTCTAAACATGAACTGATTGCCCGGATTAAAACCCATCTTTATCTGTCGAAAATTAATAGTGCTTACGGGCGCTTTGTCCCTCACGAATTCCTGCGTTTTTTGGGGTATGAAAGTATTGTGGATGTGCGGTTGGGGGATCAGGTTCAGCAGGAGATGTCAATTCTATTTGCGGATATTCGTAACTTTACCACGCTCTCGGAGAGTATGTCTCCTCAAGAGAACTTTAATTTTCTCAATTCTTATTTGAAACAAGTCGGACCGATTATCCGTAAACATCAGGGTTTTATTGATAAATACATTGGTGACGCAATCATGGCGCTGTTTCCCGCAACCGCCGATGATGGCTTACAAGCGGCGATTGAAATCCAGCAACAAGTGACACGCTATAATCGCGATCGCGAAAAGGCGGGTTATCCGGCGATTACCATTGGTATTGGCTTGCATACGGGTAGTTTGATGCTGGGGACGATTGGAGAACAGCAACGGATGGAAAGTACAGTGATTTCCGATACGGTTAACTTGGCGTCACGTCTAGAAGATTTGACTAAAGTCTATGGGGCATCGATTTTAATTAGTGGTTATACTTTATTTTGTCTAGAAGATCAAAATCAATATCACTATCGATTTATCGGTCAAGTGCAAGTTAAAGGCAAAAAGCATTTGGTTCCGGTCTTTGAAGTTTTTGATTCGGAACCTGATTTTGTAATTCAATTAAAAGAAAAAACGAAAACTAAATTTGAAGAAGGAATTGTTAGGTTTTATCAAAACAAAATTGATTTAGCCGTGGCAATTTTTCAAGATATTCTAGCCATTAATCATCACGATAGAGCGGCACTTAATTACCTTAGACTCTGTGAAATGACAAGACCAAAATAGCGTCATAGTGTTCGAGAAGCAACAGAGAGCGCATTCCCGAGTTAGAGAGGAATCAGTTCGGGGAAATTAACCAACAGTTGTTCATCTGTCAATTGATCGCCAAATTGAGCCGGCGAAAAGTGAACTTGAATGGCTCGCAAGCGTTCCTGATAATGGAGATTAATTAAAGCTTTGAGACCCTCTTCTAGTGCCTCTATATCCGCCAGATTGGTTTCTAGTTCCGGCACTTCCCCCTCAAATGCCATAGTAATCATCACAATTAAATTACGAGTGACCGGCAAAGATAGGGGTTCATCCTCCGATGAATATCCATTAAAGTCAGGCTCACTCAAATACCGTTGGGCAGAGTCGGTAAATAACTCACTCACATAATCTCCCGCCTCCCCTTCATTCCAAAATACATTCCCTTCATTAGCAGCCGATTGCCAATAGGTGTTGTACTGTAAGAGGTTTTGGCAAATATCGACCAGGCTTTCTCCCAGAACCCCCAAATCTCCATCGGATTCTACCGCATCTCGCGCCGCCTGATTGAGGACTCCCAATAACGGCGCGACTTCTTTGCCGGTTAAATGAACAAACAACCGACAGACGACTAAGCGGGTTTTGCCACTCAGTTTATTCAAGCGATCGCGCCAAGAACTCATGTACTTCTCCTCTACTTGCTCAGGATGGCAATCAATTATAGTCCTCAACGGAGCAAACAAACAGGAGTCACGTTTCTCGAAAAGGCGGCACCCAGATTCGAACTGGGGGTAAAGGCTTTGCAGGCCCCTGCCTTACCACTTGGCGATGCCGCCCGATTAGACGTAGCATGCTACGTCTCTACAATAGGGATTATAGCCTATCTCATGAGTATGTGTCTGTTTTGCGGTGGAATTCTTTTTGCCTTTGCAAGACGTTAAGTATTTTAGAGGAGTGAAGCTATTTTGTCCATTCCCCGCTAGGCTGAGAATAAGAGCTAACGCTACAGTGGCGATCGCTACCTCTATCCATGCTATTCAACCTGCTCAACCTGCCCTACTGGATTTTCTTAGGGATGGGAGTTCTCCTATTTCTCGTTGTGATTGTCTCCGGTGGCGGTGATGATGATTTTGATTTTGATGTAGATGCTGATGCGGACATCGATGTGGATACCGGTGGCGATTTTGCCATGGGATCAATGTTCGGTTTACTTGGTGTGGGTAAAGTTCCCCTAATTTTGCTCTTAGCAACCGACTGTAGTCTGGTGGGGCTTTTCGGTTGGATGATTAATGTGGCGATCGCAAATGTCACGGGTACGATTCCCACAGGTTTATTGGGCGGTGTCGTCGGCGGTACATCCCTGGTGCTAAGTTTATTCTGCGGTGGCTTAATTTCTCGACCCTTGGGCAAAATTTTCGCCGACTTTGGTGAAGATGCTAGTGGCGATCGCCTAATTGGTTGTCAGGGTACTGTCAGTTCCCGTTCAATTCCCCTGGAAAGTCAAGGCAAAATCGGTCAAGTTGATGTTCTTGATCCCAACGGTAATCTGGTTACGATTAATGCCACTTTGCCTCAATGGGCGAAAATAATTCCCAATCGAGGCAATTACGTTTTAGTTATTGAGCGACAACCGGAAAGCTATCGCGTGATTACCAAAGACAGTTCTGATCAACAGCAGTGGTTGTCCAATTCATCCCAGCTTAAGGATTCACCGTAACGGGTGAATACACAACCGTCTGTGTACGGTTTTGGCAAACTGTGATTTTTTTTACACAAACCCTCAATGTGTATAAGTTCCAGGCTTCAATAAAACCTATAGATTACTAATCGCCAACTACCATGTCACAACCATCTACGTCCTCAACCTCCCAGCCTGTCCCGGTATCATCTACCCTGGCACAACTGCCCAGTGGGATGCTCTTTTTCCCCGGTTTGATTGGCGCACTAATTTTATTGCTTCTCGTGGGCTTATGGTCCTACAAACTGATTTATAAAATTACCCCCAATAATGAAGCATTTGTCAGAACGGGCGGTTTGTTCGTTAAAAAGAAATCCGTTATTCTTTACGGCGGCTGTATCGTTTTGCCCGGATTTCATGAACTGACCCGTGTTCCATTACGCGAAATTTCTATTGATGTGGAACGGACAGGAAATCTAGCCGTTCGTACTCAAGACTATCTGCGGGCAAATATGCGGGCAACCTTTTATGTCTGTATCAATGCCGATAAAGACGATGTGTTAACCGCTGCGGCTCGACTCTCGAAACAAGGAAGGGTTTCGACTGAAGATATTAAAGAAGCCCTAGAAAAACGAGCAGATGATGCGATTAGAGCTGCTGCCAAGAAGCAGAGTTTAACGGAAATTGATTCTGATAAATTAGGGTTTGCTGATGAAGTATTGAATCTGATTCAGCCTGACCTAAAAAAAGTAGGGTTAACCCTGAATAATATCGCCATTTCTGAGATAGAAGAAAGCGATACCTACGATACAAATAACTTCTTCGATGCCCAAGGGGTACGCCTACGAACCGAAACCATTCAACGATCCATCCAACAAAAACGGGAAGTTGAACTGAGTACCCAGGTGAGAATTGAACAGCAGGAACTTGATGCCCAAAAGCAATCCCTGCGAATCGCCAGAGAAAAAGAAGACGCCACTCTGGCGCAACAACTGGAGGTGGAATCCCTAAAATCTCAGCGACAACGGGAAATTCAAGAAGCCAAAGACCGAGAAGCCGCCACCGTACAACGGACGAAAATTTTACAAGATAAATCCGTTGAAGAAGAAGAAATTCGCCGCAAACTCTCGGTTCAAGAAAACCAAATTCAAGCTGATATTACCCTAGAGGAACGGAATAAACAGCTAAAAGTCGCCCAAACATTGCAAAAACAGGAAGCCGAGATTGCCGAAATTACCCGTCAGCAAACCGTTGATTCCTCCCGCCTAGAAGCTCAAGTTCGGGTGGCTGAGGCTGAACGCTTATCACAAGTGGCGAAACAGGAAGCAGCGATTGCGATCGCGAATAAAGAACGGGAACGCTTTGTCTGTGAAGCCGAACGCGCCCAAGCGGAATCCGGTGTGGTTACGGCGACAGAGATTGAAAAAGCGGAACGGGAAAAACGCCTATCGCTGATTTCGGCGGAACAAGAGGCAGAAAAACGGCGGATCGCCGATCAGAACGTCGTTGAAATTGATGTATTCCGCCGTCGTCGTCAAGCGGAAATTGCGCGTCAAGCGGCAGAATTAGAAGCTGAATCCATTCGCACATTAGCCCAAGCGAATCGGGATAAAGCCCTTGCCGAAGCCGAAGGAAAACGGGCAGTCATTGAAGCCGAGAATACCTTGAGTGACTCGAAGTTAAGCGCCCAAGTGTTAACCACAATTTGGCCCGATTTGGTAGACAAACTGCCAGAAATTGCCAAAGCTTTAGCGCCACAGCCAGGAGTTTTAGGAGATACCCGAATTTTCGCGTTCCCAGGTATGAATGGCAGTAATGGTAATGGGAATGGGATGGGTGATATTAACAAACTATTACTCTCGACCAGTGGCTTATCGTTAATCAACACACTTCTGGATGAAGGGAAGCTGGGAACGTTAATTGGTCATGTGAGTCAGTTGATGCGGAATAATCCGAGCCAAAATGGAGGGAATGGCAACCCGACTCCGCCAGAGTTCTTAGCCGAATCGGAGATTCCATTAGTCAAGCGGCAAACCCCGCCATCCCCTCCCCCGTCCAAATCTCCCGGACAACGACAACCCTCTTCCCTATCCACGAAAGTTGTTGAACCGTCTCAGGTTAAGAGTGATCAGGCTTCCACGCCACCGGATCACGTCTCTGGGGCAAAGAGCAAGAGCGAAGATTCCAAAACCCGTCACAATTAAGGCAGGAACTCCAGAAGCAGGACTGTAGGGGCGGGTTTTACTGATAACGTTTTGCCACAAACCGATAACTTGACTCGCGCCCGCCCTTCTAGGGGATCAGAGGAGACATCAGACGATGAGCTTTCTAGAATTCCCTGTTAAGAGTTCCCTGTTAAGAGTTCTCTAACAAACACTAATACATAAGACATAAGACAAAATTTGATACCCTAGCTTAAATAGTCTTGGGAACGAATAGAGAAGCGTGGATATTCAAATTGGGCGAGGTAAGACAGCTCGCAGAGCCTACGGCATCGATGAAATCGCACTAGTCCCCGGACAACGGACGCTAGACCCTAATTTGGCAGACACCCGTTGGCGTTTGGGGAGCATTGAACGAGAAATTCCGATCATTGCCAGTGCGATGGACGGAGTAATCGATGTGCGAATGGCAGTTATGCTATCTCAGATAGGAGCCTTAGGGGTGCTTAACCTTGAAGGCATCCAAACCCGTTATGCTGACCCTGAGCCGATATTAGAGCAAATCACCTCCGTGGGTAAGTCAGAATTCGTTAATCTGATGCAGGATTTGTATGCCGAACCCATTAAACCGGAATTAATCAGCCAGCGAATTCGGGAAATCAAAGACCAAGGTGGGATTGCGGCTGTGAGTGCTACACCAGTAGGCGCGATGAAATACGGTGAAATTGTCGCCTCGGCGGGTGCTGATTTATTCTTCGTACAAGCAACCGTAGTGTCCACGGCTCACTTGTCGCCAGAGTCAGTCACCCCCCTAGATTTAGCCCAGTTCTGCCAGGATATGCCGATGCCCGTGATTTTGGGTAATTGTGTCACTTATGAAGTTGCTCTGAATTTAATGAAAGCTGGTGCGGCGGCTGTTTTAGTGGGAATTGGTCCTGGTGCGGCTTGTACCTCGCGGGGGGTTTTGGGTGTGGGAGTACCTCAGGCGACGGCGGTGGCTGATTGTGCCGCTGCTCGTGATGAGTATCATCAACAAACGGGTAACTATGTGCCAGTCATTGCTGATGGTGGGTTAATTACGGGAGGAGATATCTGTAAATGTATTGCTTGTGGTGCAGATGCGGTGATGATTGGCTCTCCTCTGGCTCGTGCCAAAGAAGCCCCAGGACGAGGGTTTCACTGGGGAATGGCAACCCCTAGCCCAGTTCTGCCCCGAGGAACGCGCATCCAAGTCGGGAGTACGGGAACATTACAGGAAATTCTCATTGGACCGGCGCAACTCGATGACGGCACTCACAATCTTTTAGGTGCCCTGAAAACCAGTATGGGAACCTTGGGCGCTAAGAACTTGAAAGAAATGCAGCAAGTGGAGGTTGTTATTGCGCCATCTCTGCTCACAGAAGGGAAAGTTTACCAGAAAGCGCAGCAGTTGGGAATGGGTAAATAAAACTTGTGGGTTGACGCCTCCCCCAAACCCCACTGATGTGAGTTAACATAGAGAAAGCGGAAGCTAAAAGTTTCCGTTCACTCCTCACACCACACTCCGCCCGGACTACGTTCGGGCGGTTCCTTTTGAGTATCAAGCTCCAATGCCACGATACATTGACATCTCAACTGATTAAATGTGACAATTTATGTCTAAATATATACTTTTCTGGCAGGAGAACGCTCAGTTTTCTCTGTGGTAAAATATCCAAGACAACGTAGAAACAGTACACGCAAGGATTTCCAGGCATGTCAACAGCCGTAGCAGTTACAGACGCCAGTTTTAAGCAAGACGTCCTAGACAGTGACGTTCCCGTTTTAGTGGATTTTTGGGCACCTTGGTGTGGTCCTTGTCGGATGGTCGCACCTGTGGTGGATGAAATTGCACAACAGTACGAAGGTCAGGTCAAGGTTGTGAAGCTCAACACTGACGAAAATCCCAATGTAGCCAGTCAGTACGGAATTCGCAGCATTCCTACCTTAATGATTTTTAAAGGAGGGCAGCGAGTCGATATGGTTGTGGGTGCAGTGCCAAAAACAACATTGGCAAATACTCTAGAAAAGTATCTCTAATCGATAATCGATTCAGCCTTAAGCCGAGTTGGGTTAAGGCTAGTTAAGCTTGCAGGCGCTATGAGTCGCTACAGCTACAAAAGCCTGTAAGCTCTATTCCAGTTCCATGTCTAGTCCCCCAAGTCAACATAAATATAAGTTTTTCTGAACTTTTATCGTAAATCCGGATGAGGAAATTGCCCCTTGTACTAGTAAATGTCTAAATCTATAGACTTTACTATGTCATGACTAGGATACCTATATCGCCTACACCCATCAAACGTGTTGTGGCGATCGCATCAGTCGTGGTTGGTTGTCTGGTGAGTCCGATCGCGACTCAATCTCAACCAATCAACTCAGCGAGTAATACTCCCTCGCTGCAAGACATGCTTGAGTTTAATCTCGATCTATCGGGTAGGGGGCGCCCTGGCGATCGCACCGGGGGCGCGAGTCGTAGTTTATGTGGGGCGGGTAAAACCGGAGAACCACTGTTCGCCCTGATTCCCGATACCAATTTGGGATTAACGGTAGAGGAACATCCCACATTCTGGTTTTATCTTCCCGATGGCGCGAATAAATTCCACTCGATGAAATTTGCCCTCTGGAGTGATCAGGGTGAAAAATTGTACGAAACTACCTATCGGGTGACAAACACCCTACCCGGCGTAATTAGCATCTCTTTACCGCCAACCACACCCGCGCTAAAGGAAAACCAATACTACAACTGGATTTTCACCGTTTACTGTGAAGATCCCCAACAGGCGACTGTTTCCACTGATCCTAAACGAGTCCGAGTTAGAGGTTCCATCCAACGTGTTCCCTTAACCCCTGAACTCAAACAAGGATTGGATAGTGTTGTGACACCACGCGATCGCGTGGTTATCTTTGCCCGGAATGGGATTTGGTTTGATTCTATCACCCTGATCGGCAATCTTCGCCGTACTCAAACAGCCAATCGCGCCCTGGCGGCGGATTGGACGAATCTGTTAGAGGACATTGAACTCGAGGCGATCGCATCCCAACCCATTACGGAATGCTGTAGTGCTTCTGCTAAGTAATTCCTAAATTTGTATAGGGGTTCTCAACTGAGCATTATCAATCACCATGTCCTCAAACTCAGGTTGCTTGTATTACATCATTCCCCAAAACCCCTATATCTAGTGAATGTGCATCATCCGATTGTACATATAGGATATCAGCGACTTGATTCGATCCTGTAAGACCCCGCTACACTATCTCGTTCGATCATGCGCTTTCCCACTTTGGCTGTTCTCCTGTGCTAGACAGGGAACAGCTTATCGCCCTCTCGGTTAATTTTAATACCATAGCCACTTGACCTTGAAAACAGTGTGCTATAAAGAAGTAGATTACATAGTTCCTAAATTAGTAAGTGGTGTATCACTAAATACTGTGGCTTTTTCGTCCAATGGTTTAGTATTTTGTTGTCATTGGAGAATATAGGTTAGTGGCTGACCCTAATTGAGTCATCCTGGCAAAGAGATTCCCGGTTGTGAATTTCTTTGAGGGGCATTTGTATTGAGCATTTGCCTAGGTTTACCTTAGCTAAAACCAATAACAGATACTGTAACCCTGAAAATGGGAGTGATATAGCCCAGGTTGATTATTCAGATACTATCGAGAATAATTCAACAGCAATAGTTTTGGTGTCTCTTGAAAATTCAACGTACTATTTGATCGCTGAGTAAGCGTATTGGGATTCGGTGTGGCTTCCGGTTAGGACTTACTATATGTAGGGTTGAGTGGCATCCTGTCGGTAAAGTCCTATACATCAGTTCTACTTATTCGACGGAGTTTTGTAGCCCCTATGATTAATTCTGCAATGAAAGGAGCAACCCTACTGTTGGCTACCTTACCCATTTTTGGTGCGACGGCAACTGGTATACCGCCAACTCAGGCAACATTAATCCATGCCGATGCAAATAAAACGGGCGTACCGATTGTTTCGCACCCTAACCCTAGCTCTCTATTGAGAAACCCTTTAGTTACTCAAAAGTCTGCACCCAATCCTTATTTTAAAGATACCATTGTAACCAAGAAAGCCGCACCGAGCAACCCCTCAACTTTAATCATGGCTCAATCCATTACCGAGGCGGTGGATGGGACAGGTACAACGGTTCACCAAAACGGTAACCAATTTAACATCGACGGTGGCACAATTTCTGGAGATGGGGCAAATCTATTTCAGAGTTTTCAACAATTTGGTCTTTCATCGGATGAAATTGCCAATTTTATTTCTAATCCTCAAATTAGTAATATCTTAGGGCGGGTGGTTGGGGGGAATGCCTCAATTATTAATGGTTTGATTAAAGTTACGGGAGGCAACTCAAATCTGTTTCTGATGAATCCGGCGGGAATTATATTTGGCGCCAATGCGAGCTTAAATGTTCCCGCGTCATTTACAGCCACAACCGCGACAGGAATTGGCTTTGAGGGTGAGAATTGGTTTAATGTCTTTAGTGAAAATAACTATCAAAGCTTAATTGGTGATCCCAATCAGTTTGCCTTTGATTTGGCTCAAGGAGCAACTCTCATTAATGGTGGCAATTTAGCTGTATCTGAAGGACACAATTTAACCTTACTGGCGGGACATACGATTAACACCGGGCAACTGAGTGCACCGGGCGGCACAATTACAATGGCGGCTGTACCGGAATCCCATCGGGTGCGGATTAGTCAACCGGGACAATTATTAAGTTTAGAATTTGTACCGCCAACAGGTGTCAATGGGGAGATCAAAGCCATTGAACCCTTGGATTTACCAACGCTGCTGACGGGTACAGAGGAAAGTGTGGAGACGGGATTAACCGTTACGGATACAGGTCAAGTACAGCTTCAGGATTCTGGTATGAGTGTACCCACACAAGCAGGCGTTGCGATCGCGTCTGGTACTCTGGATGTTTCTCATGCGTCTCCTACTGTCGATTCCCAGTCTGTGAATGTCTTGGGCAACAAAATTGGTGTATTTGATGCCACAATTAACGCTTCTGGGACTTATGGCGGGGGAACAGTACGACTGGGCGGCGACTATCAGGGTCAAGGTACGTTTAATGCCTCTCAAACCCTCGTCAGTGAAAACTCGCTGATTACGGCTGATGCCGGGGTACAGGGGACAGGCGGTGCGGTTTTTGTTTGGGCAAATGGGGTTACAGGCTTTTACGGGACGATAAGCGCCCGTGGTGGAACTCAAGTGGGAGATGGGGGATTTATTGAGGTTTCTGGCAAAGAGTTGCTAGTTTTTACGGGGCACGCTGATGCTGGAGCAGATAACGGTCAACCGGGTACGTTATTGCTTGATCCTAAAAATATCATAATTGGGGAGACTAATGCTCCGTTAAAAGAACTTTTTAATCCTAATAACCTAACCAATAATCAATTTGGATATTCAGTCGCGGCAGTCGGCTCCAATATATTAGTGGGTGATCCTGGGGATGATACGAAGGGAACCAATGCAGGTGCGGCTTATTTATTTGATGGTAACGATGGAAGCTTAATCCACAGTTTTCTAAATCCCGATGATACTAATGCAGCGGGAGATCAATTTGGTTTTTCTGTCGCTGGAGTAGGGATAAACGTGCTAATTGGCGCTCCTGCAGATGATCCAGGAGGAGTTAATAATGCAGGTGCAGCGTATTTGTTTGATAATTCAGGGAATCAATTAGGAATCTTTTTGAAACCAAGCTTCGCTGGTGGAGCCACACAAGGCGACCAATTTGGTTTTTCTGTCGCTGGAGTAGGGAACAATGTAGTAGTTGGTGTTCCTTTTGATGATACGGCAGGAGCCTCGGATGCTGGAGCTGCCTATTTATTTAGTGGCAATGATTGGCAAGACAAAACAGGTTTGCTCAGCCAAAAACCTACAAATGGTGGTCACTTTGGTTATGCCGTATCAGGAGTTGGTTCAGATATAGTAGTTGGTGCCCCTGGTGATGCTCCAAATACTATCACTACAGGAGCAGCCTATTTGTTCAATAGTCAAGGTAACTTGATACGTAGCTTCCAAAACCTAAATAATGAAAATGGTGAATTTGGCACTTCTGTAGCTGCAGCAGGAGAAAATATCCTGATCGGTGCGCCTAAGAATAACACGAATTCAGGAACAACAGGAGCTGCCTATTTGTTTGATCAGCAAGGCAATCTTCTGCAAACATTTGAAAGTCCCCAATCTACACCGAATGGAGCTTTCGGCTCGTCGATAGCGATGGTAGGAGCAAATGTTTTAGGGGGTGCGCCTAGTGATAATACAAAAATAGGGACGGTAGGCTCTGCCTATTTGTTTAATTCCAACACAGGAGATATACTACAAACGCTTCCCAATCCTTCTGGTGGCTCTCATTTTGGAAATTCGGTGACTACAGTTGGCACACAGATATTTGTCGGAGACTATACGGGTGATGTTGCTAACAATACTGGAAAGGTTTACTTATTTTCTTCAAGCTTCATGTTTGATGATAACCCTAACTCCGAGGTTACCATCGATGCTGACACCATTACCAACATTACTAACACTGGCACAGAGATGGTGTTGCAGGCAAACAACGATATTATCGTGAATAATGTTATTGAAACTCAAGCGGAGGGGGTTGGCGGCGGATTAACGTTACAAGCCGGTCGGAGTATTTCTGTTAAGGCTGATATTACAACCGATAATGGCGATTTGACCTTAATTGCCAATGATAGGAATGCGATTAGAGATTTTCGTGATGCAGGGCAAGCTGAGATTTTAATTGACCCTAAAGTACGAATTAATTCTGGTACGGGAGATACAACGATCCGGTTAGATACAGGTGCTGAAGGTGGCAATATTACTCTCGCTAATATCACTGCCAGAAATTTAACTGTAAACAATAGTGCGACAGGGGGTAAGGTTAACATTCCCGAACAAATTCAGCTAAGTGGTGACTTCCAGATTACTACGGTTGGCGGTACTATTGAATTTGAAAATGCTTTCACTCTGACGGGTGAAACGTTCCTATCTACAGGCGCTGGAACGGGAGATATTCTGTTTAATAATCTTTTGGATGGGACTCAAAATCTAAATCTTACGGCGGGAACAGGTAATGTGATCTTTGAGGAGAAAGTAGGTAGCCGTATACCTCTGGGAAACCTGACAATTAGTAGTGCTTTTAATGTGACGGCAAAAGACGCGACAAGAGCCACTAGCTTGACTCATCAACCGGAAACTGGCACAATTAATCTGGCAAATCTTCGAGATATTCAAATCCTGGAGGGAGACTTACTTCTCAATACCACGAATACCCTGACTGTCGGCAATATTACAGCAACTGACGGCAAGGTAGAACTGAGTGCCAATACTGATCTGAACACAGAAAATATCACCACCTCTGGCGGCATAATTAATCTCACCAGTCAAGCCGGAAGGATTAATACGGGTGACTTAAATTCTTCTGCAGCCACTGGTGGCGATATCACTGTAAATGCGAATATCAGGATTACGACTGGAGCTATCAATTCTAGTGGCACTGAAGGCGATGGCGGTAACGTTCTGCTTGATCCCATCCAAGATATTACCGTCAGTTCCATTAATGCTCAAGGCGGAAGCAATGGTCAAGGCGGTGATGTTGAAATCACGACCCAACGCTTCTTTAAAGCAACAGGCAGTTTTACTGATCAAAATAGCAGAGAAGCTAGCATTTCTACGGCTGGCGGTAACGGTGGCGGCGATATTACTATTCGTCACGATGGTGGCGCAAGAAATGAGCCTTTTGTAGTGGGTAATGGCAGTGATAATGGTACGGCTGAAGCCATTACCAGTGGTGAGTTTACTATCGCACCGGTTCAGTCATTTCCAGGAAGCTATACTCTGGGCAATATTCGGATTATTACAACTGACCCGAATGATCCAAATAATCCAAATAATCCAAATAATCCGAATAGTCCGAATAATCCAAATAATCCAAATAATCCGAATAATCCGAATAATCTGAATAATCCGAATAGTCCGCTAATAGAGTTTAAAAGACCTTTAGAACGACCTCCTACTCCTAATGCCTTAGATCAAGAGCCAATTCTCAATGCTGATGTTTACAAAATAGAACGCTACTTTACTCAAGCATTTGAGAAACAAATGGGAATGGAGGCGGAAAAAATCCTCACCTTAGATGAAATTCGGAGTCGCCTGCGTAGCATTGAAGTTGCGACTGGGGTCAAGCCTGCTGTAATTTACGGGTTTTTTGTACCTAGCAGCACTAACTCAGAAATGGAACTCGAACTGATGCTGGTAACAGCGGAGCAGGATGTGATCACTAAGCGAGTGTCAGGGGCTAAACAATCGGATGTACTGCTTACCGGACAGAACTTTCGTCAGGAAATTATTGATGGTGGGTTTGGGTATTTAAATGATGCCAAACAACTGTATCAATGGTTAGTAGCACCCTTAGAACCAGAATTACAAGAGAAAGGAATTGAAAATCTCGTGTTCATTCTCGACGAAGGGTTGCGCTCATTGCCCCTAGCCGCTATTCATGATGGAGATGGCTTTATTGTGCAGCGATATAGCGTCAGTTTGATGCCTAGTGTTAGCCTCACGGATACCCGTTATGCTAGTATTAAAACAATGCCCGTTTTGGCAATGGGAGCCTCAGAATTTCCCAATAATCCCCTTTTGGAACAATTACCTGCTGCCGCTGCTGAGGTATCGATTCTGACTAATACACTGTGGCGAGGTCAAGCCTTTTTCAATGATAAGTTTACCGTTAACAATCTCAAGAGACAACGAGAAGACAAACCCTTTGGTATTATTCACCTCGCCACCCATGCTGAATTTGTACCGGGTGTACCCAGTAATTCCTATATTCAGTTATGGGATACTAAGGTAGGATTAGACCAAGTACGTAGTTTAGGCTGGAATGATCCGCCTGTAGAATTAGTGGTATTAAGTGCTTGTCGTACCGCATTAGGTGATCCGAGTGCAGAACTGGGATTTGCTGGATTTGCAGCTAAAGCTGGAGTTAAATCAGTATTAGCCAGTTTGTGGTACATCGAAGATTGGGGAACGTTGCCAATGATGGCAGAATTTTACAATCATCTGGATGACGCACCGATTAAAGCCGAAGCATGGCGACGGGCGCAAGTGGCAATGATTGACGGGAGGGTTAGGTATGAAGACAATCAATTAATCTTGTCTGATAAAGCAATTACTTTGCCACCTTCTGATGCCAAACCAGGTAATCCAGATCTGTCTCATCCCTACTACTGGTCAGCATTTAGTATTGTTGGCAATCCTTGGTAAAGTGAAGGCTCCAAGGCAAAGGGTACAGGGATGAAAAATGACCAATGACCAATGATAAATGACAAAAAATGAGCGTAGATAATCAGAATCAGTTTGAGCCACTTTTGGGCGGTGAAGTTTTGTCCGTTGATGAATCAGCACAACTTTTACTTGGGAATCGCACGTTCCGAGTTGAGGAATTCGTAGAAGCGATACGGATGCAGCTTGAAGATTTAGAGGGATGGACTCAAGATAAGAATGCCTGGTTTAGCGAAAAGGGTATTCCGGCTGAAGTTTTGAGATTTACGGCTAAAGGTTGGCAAAAAGGCACGGTGAGAATCAGCCTAGAATTTGTTCCAGAAGAAACTGAGAGTCGGAAATCCAAAAACTTGAAGATCAGCAATACATCACCAGAACAAGAGTAACTACCAATTATTGGAATGATGGGCTAGATTAGCACATTGTTCAATGGTAAGCTAATTTGATGTCGGGTGAGCAAGAGTTATCAAGAACAAATTGCCTCAAGCACAAGTAGGAGTAGACTGATGCCTATTTCATCTCAGCTTATGGTGTGGATTGCGATCGCGTTAGTGCAAGTCAGCCTCCTGGCAATAGCACCGTTGTTGATTCGCTGGCTTTCATTACTGCCTTAAATGTTCGGAAAATCTCTCTCTTATGTCTTAGAAGAAAGCGGTGAGATATTTGCTGATAAAGTGTTAGTGATCAATACCGCTGCAACAACAGAGCCAATTCTGGCAGAACAGAATGTCCGAGTTATTGGGGAAGTTCAAGAACTCGTAGTGGCTGATTTTGAGCGGGATTATGACCTAACCTGGGAGGGGGATATTCGGCGGACGATAGAAGCTGAGTATGCAGGAAAGCCTGTTATCGTTGCTGATGCTGTCGAGGTATTGGATATCCCCTAGACTTTCGGTTGAGTCAAAAACATGGATTATTCCATGGTTGCGCTACATTACCCCCTGATTACGAACTAGGATATCTTGAGAGAAGAACCGTCCCGTAAGATAAAATCCTTTTTCAATGACTGCGATTACTCCCAACTCCGCCAAACACAAAAAAGCTAAAGCCCTGAAACCAGGGACTATACGCCCTGCCAAGGAACTCTGTAGCGAATGTGGTCTGTGTGATACATACTATATTCACTATGTCAAGGAAGCTTGTGCATTTCTTAACCAACAGATTCCCAAATTAGAAACCCAAACTCACGGACGTAGCCGGAATCTAGATAATCCCGATGATTGGTATTTCGGCGTCAACCAAAACATGATGGCGGCGCGGAAAATTCAACCCATTGAAGGGGCGCAGTGGACAGGAATTGTCAGCACCATTGCCATTGAAATGCTCACAAGTGGCAAAGTCGAAGGCGTCGTCTGTGTGCAGAACACAAAAGAAGACCGTTTTCAACCCATGCCGATTATCGCCCGGACTCCAGAGGACATTCTCGCCGCGCGGGTGAATAAGCCAACCCTGTCTCCTAACCTTTCGGTATTGGAACAAGTCGAACAGTCGGGGATGAAACGCCTATTAGTGATTGGCGTCGGCTGTCAAATTCAGGCATTACGGGCGGTGGAAAAAGAACTGGGCTTAGAAAAACTCTATGTTCTGGGTACGCCCTGTGTAGATAATGTTACCCGCGCCGGCTTGCAGAAATTCCTAGACACCACCAGCAAGTCCCCTGATACAGTCGTGCATTATGAGTTTATGCAGGATTTTCAAGTTCATTTCAAACACGAAGATGGTTCAATTGAGAAAGTCCCCTTCTTCGGATTGAATACTAAAGAACTTAAGGATGTATTTGCCCCGTCTTGTATGAGTTGTTTTGATTATGTCAACTCTCTGGCGGATTTGGTTGTCGGTTACATGGGCGCCCCCTTTGGTTGGCAATGGATAGTGGTGCGAAATGAGCGGGGACAGGAAATGCTGGATTTGGTGCAAAATCAGCTAGAAACTCAATCGGTTATGTCTAAGGGCGATAGACACCAAGCGGTGCAACAGAGTATTCCGGCTTATGATAAAGGTGTCACTTTACCGATGTGGGCAGCCAAATTAATGGGGGTGGTGATTGAAAAGATTGGTCCGAAAGGATTGGAGTATGCTCGTTTTTCGATTGACTCCCACTTTACCCGCAATTATCTCTATGTGAAGCGCCATCATCCAGAGAAATTAGAAGCCCATGTGCCAGAGTTTGCTAAGCGAATTGTCGGACAGTATACTTTACCTGATTAAGGGAGTTAACTAAAAATTTGGGGGTAGGGGTGAGCATAGGTTTGGGCGAAGCATTCGCGGTGAAAATTGAGCTGTAGAATCGAACAATCTAGGCGCGAATGCTTCGCCCCTACAGCCCTACACCCCTACTCCTACAGGAATGTAACATTTAAATATTACAATACAATACTGATTATTCTACACCAATGCCCTCCAAAACGTTTATTGTTCGCGCCCACGCGAGAACCATCTATACCCGCCCCGTCACATTTATTTGTGCGAAGTGTCATCAGGCGACGACTCGTGAGTGCTATCCGGGTACACCACCAAAGTACTGCCTCAACTGTGCGCCGAGGAAGAAGAAAGCATCAGCAACCCGAAAACCGGAAAAGGGAATGTTTAAACCCACTCATCACTTGGTTGCTCAGAGTACGGGTGAACGAACACCTGTGTGCTTAGAAATGTCCTCTGTTCCGGGATGTTTCTGGGTGCGTACAGCCCTAGATTGGTTTGCGGGAGAGTCGATTATTCAATATCACAAACAAAAGGGATTATATAGCCGAGATATGCCCTTGGTGGGGTATTCCCTGGACGAGATAGCATCTGATATAGGGACGGGAAACTCTAAGCAAGAGCAAGGCGCGATCGCAACCGCTTCTCCTCCCCAAACCCGACCCCACAGCGCCAGAGAACTCTGCAAGCGCTTCAAATGTGGCGATCGATTACTCAAGAGAATGCGTTCGGCTCCAGACTTTGAACAATGGAGTCAATCGAGAGATCCACTGGGAATCGCCTGGGTCTACCGGGATGAAAAATTCTTGCCCAAAATGCAGGATGAGGTTTAACCTGAATTTGTCACTCCAGGTTAATTAATAGAGGGAACTTTTAAAATCATTAAAGCTAGAAAAATTTCCCCAAAGGATTTGCCCACCCCAGTTTGGCAGGTTTTAAGGCTCGCTGAGTGGGGAAGCGTTCAAATAAAATGTCTAATTCACTTTTGCCGTATTCATTCCACAGCATTTCAATGGGTTTAAATTGCTCGGTATGTGGAAAATCGGCAGTATGGTGGGTTAAGCGTTTAGCGTATTGGGTCAACGGCTTAAAGTGAATAGAATAATATAATCCGTTGACCGGATAGTTTTTTAGTTCAAAGCAGGGAAAAAATTCTGGAAAGCGTTCCCTAGCTTCCTTAAAACGGCTATAGATATCCCGTTCCCAACGCTTGCGGGTAATTTCGTCAATTTCTATAACTTGCTCATTTAGGAGAATCATTGAGTTATTGGAACCGTGCATAATCTGGAGGGAACTCGCTTCACTCCCTACTCTAGAAAGATGGTATGACAAGGTTATGACAACTTAATGACAATCTTACACAGGGCTGAATCAATGAGACATAGATTACCAGCATCTCCTTCTAGATTTTAACCCTTATACGCCATTCTCAAATCGTCGCCCATTTTCAGTTTCAATTGATCAATTATTACTTACTAAGCGCCACTAACTGTGGTTATACCAAGCCATGCTTTCAGAGTGCAGAATGTTCGTTTCCGGATAACCATTAGGTACTGCATCCGCCAGAAAATAATAAACTTACGCGATACCACACAGTCAAATAGTTTAAACATTTAAATGATAACGTCTTTGTAGCAAAAGTTCATAAACTCCAGTTTTTGAGCCATTTTCCCAATAAATTGACGAGATTATGGGGGTTCCAGCGATTTGTCGATTTGGGGTATAATATTATATATTGGGGAATACTATTGACTAAAATAGGGTAACAATTCGCCAAACCCTTAATAATTCGTGCAATTTCTGTATTTTTCTACTCCTCTACTAAGGAATTATTTTCTCGCCAAGCTATGTATTTACTTAAAGACGTGTAAAAAAATATTGCCATGGGTTGACTATAAGCGTGTTGTATTGTTTGGATTTGGGGTTAGTAAGGGCGGGTTTTGCTACAGATGTTATCGGTGGGATTCAACATTGAGTGTCTAAACCCGCCCCTACAGCCCTGCTCCAATAACCTCCCCTTGCAACTACTGCGCCAACGCCAATCCATCCCCACGGGGTTCAGACGCCGCAACAAAAACGCCTCTCTGCCGTAAAATCATCTGACCCTTGCCAAACCGTTTCCCATCGGCACTTATTTCAATGTCATGTCCCCGTTGGGCGAGTGCCAAGGCAACCTCAGCAGGTACAGTTGGCTCCAAAAGTACCTGATTTGCGGCGATAAACTGCCATCGTGGGGCATCCAGTGCCGCTTGGGGATTCATCCCATAATCTGCCAGATTCACCACCATTTGTAGATGTCCCTGGGGCTGCATATATTCCCCCATCACGCCAAAAGGTCCTAAAGGTTGACCGTCTTGGGTGAGAAAGCTGGGAATTATCGTATGATAGGGACGCTTTCCCGGCGCGACTTGATTAGGATGACCTGTTTCTAAGGTGAAACCACACCCCCGATTATGCAGGGCAATCCCCGTACCCGGAATCAGAAGCCCACTGCCAAAGCCTTGATAATTGGATTGAATCAACGACACCATCACCTCCCCATCGGCGGCGGCTAAATAGACGGTTCCGCCTTTGGCTAAACCGGGTTGGGCTAAGGGAATCGCGGTTTGTGTGATTAACTGGCGACGGGTTTGGGCATAGTCTTTATCCAGGAGTCGCTCAACTGCCATGTCCATAAATCGAGGATCGGCAATATAACGATTGGCATCGGCAAATGCCAGTTTCATCGCTTCAATTTGCAGGTGATAGCTTTCCACGGAGTCACGGGGATATTGACTTAAGTCGAATCCTTCTAAGATATTCAAGGCGATTAATGCCGTTAATCCTTGGGTGTTGGGGGGAATTTCCCAAACCTGTAAGTCTCGATAGGTGGTGGAAATGGGGTTAACCCAATCCGCTTGATGGGCGGCGAAATCTGCCACGGTTAATAAGCCACCTGTATCCGCCGCAAAGTTCGCGATCGCAACAGCCATATCCCCCTGATAAAAGCATTCACCCCCCGTTTGAGCAATCTGGGTTAAGGTTTGAGCATGAGCCTCACTTGCCCAAATCTCTCCCGGATGCGGCGCCCGGTTATTGGGGAAAAATACGGATTTAAATGGCTCAAATTCTCGCCCCTTCAGGGGGAGGAAAATCGCCTCCGCTTGTTTCCAAGCCGTTGCGGTAACCGGGGAAACCGGATATCCTGACCGAGCATAGCGAATCGCCGGGGCAAATAATTGCTCAAAGGGTAATTTTCCCCACCGTTGCCATAATGTTCGCCAAGCACAGACGCATCCGGGTACGGTGACAGGTAACCACCCCCGTTGGGGGATGTCTCCCATTCCAGCAAAATGGTCTAAAGTTAAGGCTTGAGGACTTTTACCGGAAGCGTTGAGTCCATGTAACTCACCATCCCAGACTAAGGCAAAGGTATCAGACCCAATCCCGTTAGAGGTGGGTTCAACAACTGTGAGTGCGATCGCGATCGCTAAGGCTGCATCAACAGCATTCCCCCCCGCCCAAATCATCTCCATCCCCGCTAATGTGGCGAGGGGTTGGCTAGTGGCGACAGCACAATGCTTACCCATAATCACCCGTCGCGTTGAAGGGTAAGGATAGTGAGTTAGGTCATGGTTCATTGTTCATTGTTCATTATTTTCTCCCTTATCTCGCAGCATTCCCAGGGAGAGGACACGGGCGTGATTTTACAATAAAAATAAGTCTCTCCCCAAGGGTAATAATACTATGGTACAAACAATCTTTGCCAAAGAACTCAGCCTCTACGATTTAGAAACAGCATTTGATTTACAGTTAACCGAAGACGCTTGTTTTACGGAATGGGTGAGTGATGTCACGGTTACCGAATCTGAAAAGCAAGCATTAAACCGCATCCGCAGCAATTACTTGAATTTAACTCGATACCGTTTCATGTCAGAAGAGGCAGTCAAAATGGTTGTGCTGTCTCCTTTACTGGATTTAGCTGCATTTTATCAGCCCCCCTTTACCATTGAAACGGAAACCTCGATTCAAATTTCGGCTGAAGATGAAGGCATTATCGTTAAAGGTAGTATTGATGTGTTAGTCGTACAGCAACGGTTGTGGATATTAGTGATTGAATCCAAGGCGACTAAATTTGATGTGATGACGGCTTTACCTCAAGCCCTGGCTTATATGCTGAGTGATGGGAACAGAAAACAACCAAGGTTTGGTTTATTGGTGAATGGCAGAGAATTTGTTTTTGTTAAACTCATTGGGCAAGATCAACCCCAGTACAGTTTATCTCAGGCGTTTTCTATCCTTAAACCAGAAGATGACTTATATAATGTCCTAAATTTACTTAAATACATTGGTGGTTTGATTCGCTAGTAGTAGGTTAGGTTGAGGAACGAAACCCAACAAGTTAACCTTAAATACATTAGTGGTTTGATTGGTAGGGGCGCACGCTCCGTGCTATTGGTGTAAACTTAAAACTGAAACCCTTACTTAGTAAGAGATCCCCCCTAGCCCCCCTTAAAAAGGGGGGAACCAGAGGATGCGAGAGCTTTTTTTGCATGGGGGATTAAGGGGGATCTAAACGGCTGAGGTGTAAGTTCAGGGAGAATAAGCCTGAGATTTAGGAGTTTATAGTCAGGGATGCCAATGTTGTTGAGCAGGGGGTTATAGGAGCGCACATTTTCCCATGATGAAATAGTACCTGAAATCACAGCAGAAATCAAGAGATTCATTCGATTTTTTTGAGCAGTGATTTGCCGGATAACTCGGTGGGTTACGACGGCGCGTTCATTCAAGGGTTTGTTGTATTAATGAAGCATCGTCTCACCCATGATGGCGGCTGCATTGAATTAAACAAGAAGTTAGGGAGCGATCGCGCAACCTGCTACAAGCCTTGCAGCGAAGAAAGGATATCGAGAATAGACTGCGGGAATTCAGGTTGGCGCATGATGATTATTGATTTGACTCCAATCATAACTTGACCTCTCCCCCAACCCCTCTCCTTGTAGGAGAGGGGAGTAGAACTCCCCCTTCCGTGCAAAAAAGTGAAACATCCTTTGTCCTCCCCCCTCGCAGGGGGGAACGAAAGGGGAGGGAAGGGGGGTGGGGGCGGTTCGATAATTTATGCGATCGCATAAATCCCCGCATCCTGTCCGGCTTTCTAAACCAACACCCCATCACCCGCCGCCATATCCTTAGCATAGCGAGTCACCAACCAGGGCATTTGCACAAAAATAGAGGCTAGCCTCTGGCTAACCTCTAATCCTAACCGACTATTTCGTTTCCGAGAATTCAGCGTCGATGACATCATCACCACCACCGGATTCACTACCAGGAGCAGCACCGGCTTCAGCACCACCCGGAGCACCAGCACCACCGGGAGCAGCACCGGCTTCAGCACCACCCGCTTGTTGATACAAGTTAGCACTGATGCTGTAGAGAGCTTGTTGCAATTCCGTAGTCAGCGTCTTAATCTTCTCATCGTCTTCTTGAGACACCGCATCTCGCAGATCCTTAATCAAGCCTTCAACCTTAGTCTTATCAGCTGCTGGGACTTTATCACCCAATTCATTAATCTGCTTCTCAGCTTGATACGTCAGAGAATCGGCTTGGTTCTTGCGATCAATTTTCTCACGACGCTCTTTGTCCGCCGTCGCATTGGCTTCGGCTTCCTTAACCATGCGATCAACGTCTTCACTGGGGAGGGTGGATGCGCCAGTAATGCTAATTGATTGCTCTTTACCCGTACCTTTATCCTTCGCCGTAACGTTCAGGATACCATTGGCGTCAATATCAAAAGTGACTTCAATTTGGGGAACGCCGCGCGGTGCTGGGGGAATACCATCGAGACGGAAAGTCCCCAGACTCTTGTTATCGCCGGACATTTCCCGTTCACCTTGGAGAACGTGGATTTCTACGTTGGTTTGACCATCAACAGCCGTGGAGAAGGTTTCTGACTTCTTGGTGGGAATGGTGGTGTTGCGGGGGATAATCTTAGTCATTACACCGCCCAAGGTTTCTACACCCAGGGATAGAGGTGTAACATCCAGTAGCAGAATGTCTTTAACTTCACCCGCCAGAACACCCGCTTGAATCGCTGCGCCAACTGCAACCACTTCATCTGGGTTTACAGTTTGGTTGGGTTCCTTACCCAATACCCGCTTGACTACCTCTTGCACCGCCGGAATCCGGGTTGAACCTCCAACCAAGACAATCTCATCAATCGCGCTTTTATCAATTTTGGCATCGCGCACCGAATTCTCAACTGGGATGCGACACCGGTCAATTAAGTCCGCACAGAGTTCTTCAAACTTCGCCCGAGTCAAGGTCATATCCAGGTGCTTGGGACCTTCCTGGGTAGCGGTAATGAAGGGTAGGTTAATTTCGGCTTGGGTAACGCTGGAGAGTTCAATCTTGGCTTTCTCCGCCGCTTCCGTTAGACGTTGCAGAGCTTGCTTGTCTTTGCGTAAGTCAATCCCTTCGGATTTCTGGAATTCAGCGGCGAGGTAATCGACAATTTTCTTATCAAAGTCGTCACCACCCAAGTGAGTGTCACCGGAGGTAGATAATACTTCAAAGACACCATCACCGACTTCCAGGATGGATACGTCAAAGGTTCCACCACCGAGGTCAAAGACCAAAATCGTTTCGTTGCTCTTTTTGTCTAAGCCATAGGCGAGAGAAGCCGCCGTGGGTTCGTTAATAATCCGCAACACTTCAACGCCAGCAATCTTACCTGCGTCTTTCGTAGCTTGACGCTGGGAGTCGTTGAAGTAGGCGGGAACGGTAATCACGGCTTGAGTCACCGTTTCACCCAGGTACTTACTGGCGTCATCGACTAACTTACGTAGGACTTGAGCCGAAATCTCTTCAGGCGCAAATTGTTTGCCTTGAGAGGGACAATCAAGTTTGACGTTATCGCCAACTTTGAGGACTTTATAAGAGACTTCAGTAGCTTCATTGGTGACTTCGCCATGTCTACGCCCAATAAAGCGTTTGACTGAGTAGAACGTATTTTCCGGGTTCATCACCGCCTGACGTTTGGCGATTTGACCCACAAGGCGATCGCCATTTTTGGCATAAGCCACAACAGAAGGGGTTGTACGTCCGCCTTCGGCGTTAGCAATCACGGTGGGTTTACCACCTTCCATGACGGCTACGCAGGAGTTTGTCGTACCTAGGTCAATTCCAACTACTTTTGCCATAAGAGTGTTCCAAGTTCGCTTAACTACAAATACTGGAGAAGTCGGGGAGCATGACTGTTGAACCTTAACTTGGCTCAATCAGCAGCCTTGGGGAGCTTCAATATTGCTTCGGCTACCAATCTCTATACTGAACTCGGTTAGCCTGTCTCATGAAGGGGGGGTTCCCGAACCTGAGATGGGACGGTTCGATTTGGTGATTGCTAGTTTTAGTCGCTCTCCCATTAACAATAATCAACGGTTAACTTTGTGCTGATGTCTTGCGCTGTGTCTAATGTAAGAAACTCGACGGTATAAAGGATTGGGGCGAACCGTAATGAATCAGTTGTGTTTGCCGTCTGTTACTGTGTTAAAGCATCTGTGTCCCTTCTAGGCTGGCAAACCTTAGTCTCAAGCACAACCAGGAATAAGTGGTTAAGCACTTGATTTTTCCCACGATATCGGGGTAATATATAGGGTTATTTTAGAAGCAATACTCTACTTTTTGTCTCCTAGGGAGCTTCTAAATAGCCGATTTTTTGATAAATAATCAGTCTATTGTAGGGGCGGGTTTAGGAACTACAATCCGCATTGCTGAAATAACTGAACAACAAAACCCGCCCTGATTAAAAAGCCTGGTTACAGATTGACTTAACCATCGCTCAAAAGCCGGACTGCAATCCTAAAGCCATCAACGCTAAAAGCCCACCTGTCAAATAAAACGCACCCACAATTTGGGTTTCTGACCAACCGCTTAATTCCAAATGATTATGAAAGGGTGACATTTTAAACAGCCGTTTGCCTATCCCAGCCTCATCTTTTGTGGCTTTGTAGTAAGCAACTTGGGCAATCACAGAGATCGATTCCCAACAGAAAATACCACTGAGAACAAATAAACACCAGAGATTCTGACTCAATAGTCCTACCGCCGCCAGGGCGCCGCCTAAAGCGAGGGAACCCGTATCTCCCATAAACACAGCGGCTGGGTGGCGATTATGTGCAACAAACCCCAGACAACTACCACTGAGACAGGCACAGAACACCATTAAACCCGGTGAAGTTGGGGCAACGATCGCAGCCAATGCCAAAAGCGCGATCGCACAGGTGCCCCCAGCCAATCCATCGACCCCATCGGTAAGATTCGTGGCATTACTTTCCGCCGCCAGAACAAACAGGGCTAGGGGCCAAAACAGTAATCCTAAGGGTAAAACCACCCCAAACGGCAGTGCGATCGCGGTAATACTAATCGGTTGACTTGCCGCTAGCCAGATACAAAACATCAACCCCACGCTGATTTGCAGTGCCAATTTCAGGCGAGGGGAAATCCCTTTATTAGAACGGCGGCGGATAATTTGCCAATCATCCAACCAGCCAATCATCCCATAAGCCAGGGTCACAACGGATACAACTAGGACATTAACAAACTCTTGCCCTCCCAGCGCCAATCCCGACCAAAATAGAGCAACCATTACCGCCACAGGTACAAAAAACACCCCACCCATAGTTGGGGTGCCAGCTTTTTGTAAATGGGTTTGCGGACCATCCTCCCGGACAATCTGACCCATTTTCAGCCTTTGCAGAAAAGGAACAACCCCATATCCCAGCGCCGAACTCAGCAGGGCACAAATCAACAACGGCAAGGTCATGGAGACTCCGGCGAAAAGGGAGCGTTCCCCCAACCCATCTAGAATGAGTGATCCCAGACTCAAGCCAACGGCTAGTAACGTCAAGAGGCCCGAACCCGTTAAATTAAACGAGCGCCCAGAAGTTAATTTTGCGTCTATCACGGACAAAAACATCCCTTTATCGAACTTCCTCACACACAATGCGACGCATGGCGTCTTGACGATTCCCGTGTGACCCACGGCACTGATGGGAATCGTAACATCAATAGGGTACTTTCAATCAATCCTTCAAGCAAGCAAATTTACTTATTGTTGCCCGATGATTCATCACGATCGCTAACGACCAAGCCATTAATAACGGAAAACTGCCGCTATCGGTGATTGAGCTGGTACTCGCTCTGGTTCTACAGCAAAGACAGTTCCACCATTCAAAACGGTATAAACCGCGGCTAAATCCAATAAATCTTGGTCACCAGCCTGGTGTTGCTCATGTAGCTGCACCGTATTGCTCTGTGGGTCAAAGCTACCCCACTGCTGATGGTTTAGGGCGACAAACAACGAATCAATGCGTCGATTATAAGCCGCCTGCACTACTTCTTTCAGGGCATCAGAGGCTTGTTCCTGATTATTTCCAGAAAATTCTCTGAAGCGGTCAATTGCCTCTTTCTCTGCCTGTTGAAACGTAGGCTGAACGATTGCCCAGGCTTGAGTATGGAGTTCTTCTGGCTTGGAGAGCTCTGGATTGCCCGTAATGCCTTCCTCCAGAAGATGGGGGTAAGAATTCACTCGTTTATAAATCGGGAGGAGATAATCTACACAGGCTAGCACTAGGGGGACAGTCTCATCCTGTAGAAACTCCTGTATCCCTTTATTCACTTTGCTCAAAAAGCGGACAATCTGATTTTCGTGATCTTCATCCACACCTCGTCCATGGAGTGTTCCCGGAGCTGAACCCGGTAATCCACCAGGGGAATAGGTTTCAGAGGACATGAATTGGGTCTGATTTTCAGAATCCTCATCACTGTTGCACACTCATCAGACTTTCTGGCAGATTGTCAACCTCCTCAGGCTGAATTTCCCGAATGCGATCGCGCCCTCCTACTAAAAGTCGCACCTTCTTTTGACTCAGTGCCAAAATATAGAAACGCCCATCGCCCGTCAGCAGTGGCATCAGTGGCTTGAGGTGAAATTGCTCACCGACTACGACTAACTCCTCAAAATCCAGGGGTAGACGGTAATAGCGAAAGAAATTGGGGGCGATGAACAGGGCGAGTCCCTGATTCTGATGACGCCAAAAGTCATCACGATCCAACTCTTGAGCGCTTTTAAGCATTTCTTGGGCATCGGCTGAGCGCATACCCTGCTCAACTAGCTGGGCTTCAGCTTTCCCCATGAGATTCTTGAAACGAATAGGATCTTGTTTGATTTGCGGACCTGCCGTATGGGTAGGCATAAAAATAGAAACACACAATCCTTCTGGCTGTGTAACCAGAGTTTTGAGTTCTTCTGTGGATAGTAATGGCATGAAGTTGAACTCCTATCTTCTCTTCAATTGAAAAAAATTAAACGAACAGGCAAGATAGCCAGCTAACCGTTACGGTTAGAGGCTAAATCTCTGACTATTTTTTGGGTTGGGCTGCCGTTTAGCCCAAAAGCTCGGATCTTGCCTGCCTTCATTTCAACGAAGGTAGTATGTCCAATACATCTGCCTTACGATAGGAAAGTTATGCTCCCCTTGCCAAAGAATATGTGCTGGAAATAATAGCAACTGCTGGTATTGGTACAGAACACACAATTTGGTAGAGACGTTGCATGCAACGTCTCTACCACAGTTGATTTTTCCTAACTTATGTGTCTACTGCTATAACTGTAGTTACGTGAAGTGCGACTTCAAATACCCATCAGTTAACAAGCTTGCCAAAGCAGATATCAGAAACAAATGCAGCCTTATTTTTTATATTAGATGCTACCAAACGTAGGAATTGGGCTATTACTGGGACGACCGAAACTGGGTAAGTCAACATGGGTAATATTGCGATTCTTGACCGCTAGCCGATAGCTGACACTTTGCAACTCAGCATGAAGTTGGCGATTCTCCCGTTGTAGTCTGCTCACCTTCTCTCTCACAGGCGCCATGCGTTCAGCAAACTTCTGACGATAAATTTGGGGTAGCTCCTGAACCACCTGCTCCAACATACGAGAACGATCGGTTAGTTCTTGCACGGACTGGCGCAACTGATAAATTTCTTGATCGCGAGTTGTAATCTGCTCTTGGTAAAATCTAACTTGCTGCTCGACATCTTGCAACTGTTCTCGCAAGACTCGCATTTGGGCTTGATGACGCTCAGAAACCTCGGCTGGCGGTTTGAAGTTCGCATTGCCTTTAACCAAGCGAAATAGCTCTTGAGAGAGCTGCTGCACGAGCTGATCTCTCAGATGTAACTCTTCCCGAAGCCGAGACACTTCAGTTTGCAGCGCTGGTAGGGTTTGGGTTTCAGTCGCGTTCACGATAGCAAAAAGCTCCAATACAATAGGGACTGCTACATAAAACTAATACAATTTCCGCCAAACGCGGACATTGATGTTTACTTACTGCTTCAACCAGGGCTGTCGGCAGCGTCCTGTCCACAGTCGTTAAGTTCCGAGCTAGCCGCCCGTACTTTTTCTTTTGGTGCGTTTTCTAGGTTAACTGCTGCGTTGAAATCACGACACTTAACAGCACCGCACCCAAGACAATGAAATACCCTATCGCTCAACTTCATCGGTTGTGTGTGTCCACAGTCTGAACACATCTTCGATGAAGGGAACCATCGGTCTACCAATTCCACCACTGTACCAAACATCGATTGTTTGTAGGTGAGTTGACGCCGAAATTCATAAAACCCTAAACTGCCAATCGCATCGGCTAACTTTGAATTAGCCATCATCCCGGACACATTTAAATCTTCTATCCGAATGTGATGATAGTTTCGACTGATAGAAGTGGTTAACTTCTGTAGGAAATCACGTCGAATATTGGTAATTCGGCTATGCAATCGGGCAACTCGTTTGTAGAACTTCTTGGCGTTATTGGAAGCGGGTATTCCCTGTTTCCTATTTCCTAGTTGTTTATGGCGGTTACGCCATTGTATCTTAGCTAGCTTGATTTTCGCTTGCTTTATCGATGGGGGCGCTTCTACTGTTGTCCCATCACTGAATGTGGCAAAGCTTTTCACTCCCAAGTCGATACCAACCTTCTCCAAAGCCTGACAGCCAACAGGCAGTTTATCAGCCCGGATAGCAAAGGACACATACCATTTAGATGCAACACGAGATAGAGTAAATGTCTGCGTCGCACAGGTCAAGGGTACGGGTTCAGCTAACCTAAACGTCCCTAGAGTCGGGATTTTTATCCTCCGACCAGCCCACACCGTTACCTGTCCATTCGATGAATCAACTGTGAATGATGCTTTGTCTTTTTTGCGCTTGAATTTCGGGAACTCTCCCAACCCTTTAAAAAAGCGAGTCAATGCGTTTTTCAGGGCAATCAATGCGTTTTGATACACACGAGAGGAGAGCTGATTCATCCAAGTGAATTCGGGCTTTTTCTTTGTGAAGTTGGTTAGCACTTTACGGATTGCCGAAATCTTCTTGGTCACACCTCCTTTGATATCCATCACCTGCTGGTAGAGCGCCAGTCCATAGTTATAGACCAACCGCGAAAAGCCAGCGTGTTGCGCCATCAACGTTTGTTCAATGTTATTGAGTTTTAGTTCCAGCTTGATGGCATACATAGTAGGTAAGACACAAGGGTAGCAACCCCAGTCCATTGACTCTCTCTGAAATCATGTTAATTTATTTTGGCAACAAAGAGCGAGCGCTTCAAACATAACGGATAATGTCGCAAAATGTCAGTAAGATCATTGTCCTAGGTCATCCTCCCAATAGCAGAAGACGATGGGCAACGTCGGTCGGTGATGTGATTACCCTGTAGGAGGATGATATCACTACTAGGGTTATGGTTGACACGTTAACTCCAAAATAGTAATTTGTCATTTGTCATGGGTGAGTTCCTCTTGCACCAATTGTGCTAACTTTTGGGCTGCACCCGATGCACCCCGAACTGCCCGCAGGCGCGATCGCATGTCTTCGAGTTTTTCGGGATGCTCTAAATACTCAAGTACCAATTGTGCCACATCCTGGGGTTTCAGTTGACCCACGACTTCTGGCACGATTTCTGCTTTTGCCCAAATATTGGGCCACGCAAATAGGCGTCCTTGTTGTAGAATCAGCCAATTAATCAACTTAGCAAAGCTGGTTCCTACCCCAGGTAACCGGGCGAATAATCCGGGTAATCCATCCCAAGCCCGCATTGCATCCAGTTGCTGGGTGGGTAATAACACGATCATCGGTACCCCAAGGGAACCTAATTCTGCCGTATTCGCTCCCACTGTGGTTAAGCACAAACAGCATTGGGATAATATATCATGGGCGGGAAATTCGGTTGTCAGTTCTACCGTTAAACCACTCGCCATTATGAGTGTTGAGTGTAGGGGCGGGTTTAGGGAATTTTGTTTCGCGATTGATGATAATTTGGGTTCAAAACCCGCCCTGAATAATGTAGAGACTTCTCTATCTCCCTCATCTTCCCTATCTAGTATCACCAATCTCGCCGCCCCCCATCCTAATTTCTGAATCAGGGGATTTTCTTGGGGATCAGCAAAACGGGCTAGGGTGGGTACATCCAAGGTTGGTGCAACAGGAATCACAAAACGGGTTTGGGGTCTAGCTTTGTGAATGTGTTCAGCAATAGCTAACCCTAGCGGTACTCCCTGAATCAGTTTGGCAGGTTTTGACCCTGGAAGTAACCCAATCCATTCAATTGGGGATTGGTGATTGGGCGAAGCATTCGCGCTCTTGTGTTGGCATAAAACCGAGACATCTGGGCGCGAATGCTTCGCCCCTACAGCCCCTACATCCCCTACGAATGCCACATCTGCCATTAAATCTCCGACTACTGTTAACTTGTGGCGATACTTTTTTGGGGCTTTGGCAATGATATCGGGTTTCATCACGCCAAACCGATCAATCCAGCGATGCCAACGGGCATCCCATTCGGCATAAACAACGGTACGATATCCTAAGCGAGAGCCAATCACGACGGGGAAAAATTGGTCGCCGCCTAAGAATACCACCACGCCGCGATCGCGCCAGTCCCAGTTTTCGGCAGTTTTCCCCCAGAGTAAGAAGCCAAAGAAATGCTGTGCCCCTTGCACCCGGTCTACTTCGGGATAGGATTGAACAATCTGGGCTTCTTTGCCTGTGGCGTTGGGACAAGGAGACAGGATAACCGAGATTCGGATCAATGCGCGATCGCATCCTAGCTGCTGGCGCAATGCTTTGACCACAGGACGTACCCATGTGGTGACTTCACCCGGACCATTGGAGAGAATTAAAATATCATTGGTCATTGGTCATTGGTCATTTATCATTTGTCATTTTTCATTTGTCAAATGGAATGAGCTAACTTTAACAAAAATCAGCCAAATCAGTGAGTGCTATTCGTTTTGATCAAGTTCGTCTCCAATTTCCAGGGACACCCCAACCCGCCGTAAATGGAGTAACCTGCGACATTGAAGCGGGTCAACTGGTGGTAATTTTAGGTCTATCGGGGTGTGGTAAAACTACCGTTCTCAAGATGGTCAATCGACTGTATGAACCTACATCCGGCGCGATTTATCTGGATGGGGTCAACATCCGCCAAATGAAAGTCACGAAGCTGCGTCAGCAAATTGGCTACGTGATTCAGCAGTCGGGCTTATTTCCCCACATGACGGTGGCGGAGAATATTGCAGTTGTTCCCAAGCTTTTAGGATGGTCACGCCCAAAATACCAGTCTCGTGTTGATGAGTTATTGCAGCTAGTCGAACTACCCCCTCAAGTTTACCGGAATCGGTATCCGGCACAGCTATCTGGAGGACAGCAGCAGCGTGTTGGTGTGGCGCGGGCGTTGGCTGGTGATCCGAAGTTCATGTTAATGGATGAACCCTTTGGTGCTATTGATGCGATTACTCGCCAATCTCTGCAAGACGAAATCTTACGAATTCAGCGGAAGGTACACAAAACAATTCTGTTTGTCTCCCATGATGTTGAGGAAGCGCTGCGTCTGGGGGATAAGATTATGATTTTGCAAAAGGGTAATATTTTACAATTTGATACGCCGTTAAATATTCTGACAAGTCCTGCTAATGATTTCGTCCGGGAGTTAATGGGGGCTGATGATATATTGCGTCAGTTAAGTTTACGGCGGGTGGATGGGGCAATGCAGCTAGTTTCTTCAGATTATCAGCATCAGGGGGAGCGTGCGATCGCGCCTCACGAGAATTTGCGTCAGGCTTTATCTCTCCTCTTACAGACAGGTAGTCAAAAATTGCCTGTCATGGATGAAGGAAAGGTAATTGGTGTGTTAACTTTAGAGACAATTCAAAAAGCAGCTAAAATGGGTCAGAGTTAGTCATTATTTCTCTGCCATTAACCACCTTACCCATCAGAGTGAGAGGATTATAAGGAGTTTATTAGTAAGCGTTGGTTGAAATAGCCTCTGGGTAAAAAGCACTGCTTCAAGAAAAATGGATCTTGTTCATCTCCAAATAATCCATTCCCAGGTTGGCTCAGATTACTAAAGGGTGGTACTAATCCCCACTTTTCTGCTAGTTCGAGCCAATAACCCATTTCGATGCCATCAATATTTGGAAAGACAAAAGTATCCCCTGTGCTATTGTTGATAGACACTAAACTTGATAATGACTTTATATCTATCAATAGCCAAGCCAACTCTTTTTGAGTAAAATAATAACCCTGCTCGACTGCAATTTGGATAAATTCATCTGGATTCTGGCTAGATAGTAGCTGTTGCTTCAGAGAAGGTGTTTTTTGCGCCAGGGCTAAACAATCCCAGATTTGTTTCTGAATAATCACAAACCAGGCAAGTTCTTCTTGAGTCAACTGATAACCGTTATTTCTAGCAATTTGGATAAACTGCTCAAGGTTATGAGCTTGTAACAATTGATGACTCAACGGGTTATGTCGCTCTATAACACACAAAAAATCACGGATTTTTTCCCAGGTTATCCGATTAAATTCCTGAGACTGTTGAATTTGCTCCTGCCAATAGGGATAATTTTCTTCTGTACAGAAAAAATCCCAAATATTATAATGCATAGGTAATCTCTACTCAGTCTGACTATTGGTAGAGCAGCCTGTTCAAGATGAGTTTAGCCGAATAAGCTTATTTCATCTGTAGATACTGGCTATTAGAGTAGCATGGATTTGAGCTAAAATCCCATTGTTAACAAACTATTATAGCGGTTCCTATGCAGGTGAGGTACACCGGAATGAATGTAGGGGCGCAAGGCTTGCGCCCTTATCGATGTACCGCATATTCTACTGTCTTCCCGCCATTGCTGTTGGTGTTGTTTCCAAGCTAACGGTATCTCATCCCAAATCTTTCCATCTAGTTCTCTTCCTCCAGCTTTTGGAGTTCTACCTCCCCATTGTTTAAAGAAAAATGCGACACCAAACCTCTGACATTGGTCACGAATACTTTGCGCCCACTCTAACTTCATCGGACGATATCTATTTCCCGATTCGCCACCAACAATAACCCAATGAATATCCGTTAAATCAAGATGTAAATCACCCAGAAGCGGTTCACAAGAGAGAAAGCGCACGTTTGCTGGAACTTCTCGCAGGAAATCAATCCGATGAACATAGTCCTGATTTTCAATCGATACCCCCATCCAAATATTTTTATGCCATTCTAACTGAGGAGCCAACTCAACTAAACGTTCATGTCGTTTGGTCAAAATCTGATAGATATGCTGCGGCGTTTGACCCATCACATCAAACACTTCTTTAAGAAACTCGATAGGCACGTCTTCGTGAAAAAGATCACTCATCGAGTTGACAAAAATGCGACTTGGCTTGCGCCAACGCAAGGGTTCTTTTATGCGTTCCCGATGCAGGGTTAAATCAAATCCATTAGGAAAATTATGATGAAACCGTTTAGTTAGTGCTTCAGCATAACAATGGGTACAACCTGGACTAACTTTGTTGCAGCCAGTTGTGGGGTTCCATGTTCGGTCTGTCCACTCTATACCTGTATGAGTGCTAGCCATATTCTCAGTCTACCCCTAACATTAATAGTCTTTATTTCCGCTTATTTTTTATAGTACCTATGTATTGTAAAAATGTCCAGATTGATTTTTTATTAAAAATATCCTTGACATCAGATGAAGCGACTATATTTTATTTGATTAGGTCGGTGGAGATAAATTCAGTCTTTAAGTTAAGATAAAAGCAGAGTTGAGAGGGATACGGGTATGGTACAATCTGACTCCAAGCTCCGCTTACCAACGAGCGATGAATTGCCTGACTCTAATGGGTTGCCTGTGGATGATGAACTTCATACTCTCGTGACCAATTTATTAGGGTTGATTCTCGGTTTCTTATGGGGTCAGCGCTTTGATTGGTTCTTTGGGGTCAATATTGGAATTTACCATACGACTGGAATCAATCCCAGAGTTCCGATTGTGCCGGATGGTTTTTTGAGTTTGGGCGTTGAACGGATTCGAGCAAATCAGCTACGTAAAAGTTATGTGGTGTGGGAAGAAAATGATATCATTCCGATTTTTATTTTAGAAATCGTCTCTGAAACACCAAGGGGAGAGTATGATGATAAATTATCAATTTATTCCAAGTTGGGAGTTTTATATTACGTCATCTATAATCCCGATTTTTGGCGCAGAGATCAACAGGAACTATTTGAAGTTTATCGCTTAGTTAATAGCAGGTATCAACGTCAAATTGGTGAGCTATTCTGGATGCCAGAAATTGGGTTGGGAATTGGTCGGGAAATCGGCAGTCATCGAGGATTGCAGCGCGAGTGGTTGTATTGGTTTGACGAGAGAGGAAATCGGATTTTAACGCCAGAGGAATTGTTAGCGCGTTATCAAGAACAGTTTGGTGAGTTGCCAGAAAATGATTAAAGTTGTCCTGATGTTGATATTCTAAAGACGCTGTGTTGCTATTTCAAGACTTTCACCCTCTAGTTGCGATCGCAACAACTCCTACCGCCGCTCAAACCCTAGAGCCTCTGTGCCATACAGCCGGGGCAATGTTGTGGCTTCCTGAGTCTGTTCATACTCCTGAACGTAAGGATGTTCCCACCGAATCGTTCTACCAGGGTTCTCTGAAATCCCACATCGCCTCCCTCTGGCAAAACCACCGCGCTTTTATTTTCTGTTTGGCAACGGGGGCGGTGGTGCGCCTTATCGCCCCGCTTTTAAAGGATAAATCCTCTGATCCAGCGGTTATCGTTGTTGATGAAACTGGGCAATTTGTGATTAGTCTATGTAGTGGACATCAAGGTAAAGCCGATCAACTGGCGAGGATGATTGCCTTGCAACTGGGGGCGACTCCTGTTTTAACCGGGGGTTCGACAGGGTTAAATTTACCTGCTATCGATATGGTAGGTATTCCCTTCGGTTGGCAACGGGGTGAGGGAGATTGGACAGGTGTCAGTGCAGCCGTAGCCAGAGGTGAACGGGTTGAGGTGATCCAAGAGGTGGGTTCTACTTTGTGGCAACAGCACCTCCCCCCAGGACATCCGTTTGTATTCGATGGGGGCGAAGAGACGGTTGATTCTAACTCAGCTAATGCCCGGATTTGGATTAGTTTTACTCAGCGTCGCTTTTCTCCAGACTCTGATTTGCCCAAGATTCAATGGCATCCACGGGTATTATGGGTGGGGATTGGGTGTGAACGAGGAACATCGAGAGAATTAATTGAAACGGCGATAATCCAAACCTGTCAACGTTATCATCTAGCTGTAGATGCGATCGCAGGAATTGCCACGATTGATATTAAAGCGGATGAAGTGGGATTGGTGGAATTTTGTCAAGCCCGTGATTTGCCTTTGCGAACGTTTCCGGCTGAGGTGTTGCGTTCGGTAAATGTGCCTACGCCTTCAACGGTGGTGAATCAGGAAGTGGGTACTCCCAGTGTGGCAGAAGCCGCCGCTTTGGTTTGTAGTGAGCGCTTTAGCGCTTCTGGCACTAAAGTGCCGACTACGAACCTACTGGTGCAAAAACAAATTGTGCGGGCGGACAATCAACCGGGGGCGGTGACAGTGGCGATTGCTGTGGCTCAACGAGAATATACGGGTAGAATTGGACAACTGTTTTTGGTGGGTATCGGACCTGGAGAGTTGGATCAAATAACGCCAGCGGCTAAAACGGCACTCTCTCAGGCTGATGCAGTTATCGGTTATTCTCTCTATATTGATTTAATTACTCCCATTTTGCATCCCGGACAAATTATTGAACGCCTGCCAATTACTCAAGAACGTCAACGGGCGCAACGGGCGATTGAGTTAGCCGAGTGGGGACTAACGGTGGCGGTTGTGTCGTCGGGGGATTGCGGTATTTATGGGATGGCGGGATTAGTTTTGGAGGAACTCAAAGCCCAAGGTTGGGATGGGAAAATGCCAGGGGTACAAGTCTTTCCCGGAATTACCGCCCTGCAAGCGGCGGCGTCTCGCGTGGGTGCGCCCCTGATGCATGATTTTTGTGCGATTAGTTTAAGTAACTTGTTGACCCCTTGGGATGTGATTGAAAAGCGGCTGAACGCTGCTGCCCAAGCGGATTTCGTCATTGCCTTATATAATCCGCGATCGCACACCCGGATCGAACAACTGGCAATCGCCCATAGCATCTTACTCCAATACCGTTCCCCCCAAACCCCAGTCGCGATCGTGCGATCGGCTTATCGCGAGGATGAAGAAATCACCCTTTCCACACTTGACAAATTACTCGATATCCCCATTGATATGCTCACGACTGTACTCATTGGTAATCAAAGTACCCGTCTTCATGGGGATTGGATGATTACCCCACGGGGGTATTTTGTGAACGATGAATGAGATGTAGAGACGTTGCATGCAACGTCTCTACAGAATAATTGTCGGGGTTATTCGTTTAAAGATAGAATTAAACTATCTTCCATCACTTCAGAAGCAAGAGGGAGAAACTTATGAGATTTATTAATCCAAAGGTCGATTATGCCTTTAAAAAAATATTTGGTTCCGAACAAAGCAAAGAGATCTTAATCAGCTTTCTCAATGCCATCATTTATGATGGGGAAACAGTTATTCAATCCTTAACCATTGTTAACCCTTATAATCCCGGTCAGGTACTCAGTTTAAAAGATACGTATTTAGATGTCAAAGCTATTTTAGCGGATGGTTCTATTGTCGTCATCGAAATGCAAGTCGCATCAATGACGGCGTTTAACAAACGAGTGGCTTACAACCTCGCCAAAGCCTACGCGAATCAGTTGACTACCGGAGAGGATTACCCGCTGCTTAATCCAGCCATAGCGGTAACGATTACCGATTTTATCCTGTTTAAACAAACAGCGGACGTAATCAACCAATTTGTGTTTCAAGAAAAAACCAAAAAATTTGAAATTCTCGATCAAGAATTGCAGTTAATCTTTGTGGAATTACCCAAATTCCAGAAAACCCTCTCTAAGTTAAACAGTTTAAGCGATAAATGGATTTATTTTCTGAAAGAAGCAGCCACTTTAGAGGATATCCCTGAAACGTTAGGGCAAGTATCGGAAATAGAATTGGCTTTAAATCTGGCTAACCAAGCAACCATGACTCCAGAAGAGTTAGATATCGTTGATCGACGGGGTATGCTCTTACAAGATGAAAAGGGACGAATTACTTATGCCAAAGAAGAAGGACGACTTCAACAAACGATCGCGCTAGTGATACGTCAACTCAACAAGCGTTTTGGAGAAATCCCAGGGGCAATAACTAGCCAAGTTGAAGACTTACCTTTAGCAGAGTTAGAACGTTTAGGAGAAGATTTTTTAGACTTCACCAGTCTAGACGATTTGGTCAATTGGCTGGAGAGACGTACTTAAGCGGAAAAGCAGGGTAAGCCGGGGAGACGAATGACCAATCACCAATGACTATCACTCTTAATCAATCACCCGATCCAGCGTTTGCCACATAATCTCCCGTTGTTCAGCATCATATTGCCAACGTTCCAGAAATGCCTTATAATTACCCTCTCCGGTTATGGCACTTTCCCGTAACGCCACCGCTTTTTCCTGAACTTGAGGCAAATTAACTCTTTCAATTAAATGAATCGCTCGTATTCGCACTCGATCTGATCCTTGCGCCATATCTTCATTCTGATTACGACGGTGGGTAATCGCCATCGCTGCTGACATGGCTAAATTTTTCACCAACAGTTCAGCAACGGTATCCGGTGAGGATTGCAGGGCTTGAATCACTTCTGGTGAGGGATGATCGGCTAAACTATCCTCAGCCGTGAGGTAGGTGACAAAGAACCCTCTAGCACCGTTTTTGGTTTGCACCAATTGGGCGATTGCATCAGCGGCTGCTACGGGGGAGAGTTCACCGGATGACAGTTGTGTCATCAGGGATTGAGTAAGTGCGATCGCGTCTTCAAAAGTAACGTCTTCTGGAATATCCACCTGATTCCATCTCGTAATAAAATGCTAATCAAGTTATCTTGATCCAAAATTAATCCTAATGCAAGCACTTTGGCTGGAAAACAATCAACTGCAACTCCGCCAAGATATCCCCATTCCTCAACCACCATCGGGGGAAGCCTTGGTGCGCGTTATCCGGGCGGGTATCTGCAACACGGATTTGGAATTAATTCGAGGCTATTATCCCTACAAGGGTATTTTAGGTCATGAATTTGTGGGTGTTGTTGAACAAGGACCGACACAGTTGCAGGGACAACGAGTGGTGGGCGAGATTAACGCCGTCTGTGGGCAATGTCAATATTGTCAGAAGGGACAGTCAACCCATTGCGAAAACCGCACAGTATTAGGTATTGTCAACCGCCATGGTGCTTTTGCCGACTATCTCTGTTTGCCGATAGAGAATTTGCATCGAGTTCCCGATAATTTAGCCACAGATTTGGCTACCTTTACCGAACCCGTCGCCGCCGCTTTGGAAATTCAGCAGCAAGTCACGGTGAGTTCGAGGGAACGGGTATTAGTGGTTGGAGATGGTAAACTAGGGCAATTAGTCGCCCAAACCCTTGCCCTAACCGGATGTGACCTTTTCGTGATTGGACGTTATCCAGATAAGTTGGCAAATTTATCGGCACGAGGGATTAAAGTTGGATTTGCCGATGCGATCGCTAAACGATCCTTTGATATATCTGTAGAGTGTACAGGCAATCCGGCTGGATTTGAACTCGCCCGCCGCGCTTTGCATCCACGAGGTATTTTAGTCCTTAAAAGTACATACGCGGGTCAGTTAACCTTTGATGCCTCTTCTCTAGTTGTAGACGAAATTACCCTGATTGGGTCGCGTTGTGGTCCTTTTGCCCCCGCCCTTGAGCTACTGGCGTCAGGACAAGTGGATGTGAAACCCCTAATTCAGGGTTATTATCCCTTACGAGACGGACTCAAAGCGGTTGAACAGGCAAAAACCAAAGGCATGTTAAAGGTTTTATTGGATATGAGTGAAGGGGGTTAAGGTTTGTCATTTGTCATAATTTGTGTAGGGGCGTTAGCGAAGCGGTAGCGACGTAAGGAGCGTCAGCATTCGTGCAGCCAACCTTATCCGAAGCCAAAAACCTTCATTCACGAATGCGAGAGCCCAGTTATTTGGATTCGCGATCGCGGGTCATGGTTTATATACATGGGGGAAAACGAATGAGTGTTACGCTACCCAATATCAAGTATATTTTGTTGGATATTGAAGGCACAACCTCCGATATTCAATTTGTCCATAAGGTGATGTTTCCTTACTCTAGAGAACGGTTGGAACAGTTTGTTTTAACCCATAAAAATTTAGAGGAGGTGGTTGAGGCGATTAACCTGACACAGCAAACGGTTAAAGCCGAAACCGGACAAGACATTGATTTAGAGGGCGCGATCGCGACATTACTGGAATGGATTGATGGCGATCGCAAACACCCCGCCCTGAAATCGATTCAAGGACTCATTTGGCAAGAAGGGTTCGAGACGGGGGCATTTAATGCACATCTTTATCCGGATGTCAAGCCTAAGTTAGAAGAATGGACGCGATCGGGGTTAAAGTTAGGCATATATTCATCGGGTTCAATTGCCACTCAAAAAATGTTCTTCAGCCACACGGTAGAGGGAGATCTAACCCCACTGCTTTCTAATTATTTCGATTTAACAACAGGGAGTAAAAAAGAAGCGATTAGTTACGAACAGATTAGCGATGTTTTAGGATTAGCCCCCAATAAAATCGTCTTCTTTTCCGACGTTCCAGCCGAATTAGTAGCGGCGCGAGAGAAAGGTTTACGAGTGGTTCATGTCAAGCGAGAGGGAACAGAATCTTGGTCTGACGTGCCAGAAGTAGAATCTTTTCAAGAGATATCAATATCACAAACTTAGCCGAAATTGTCGGGACGCAAGCCTTGCCACCCGTGTCAACTTAAGCCATAACCTCAACCGAGGTATTTCCTTATCGAACTTGGTAACGAAAGTATTTCTACTTCCCCTGCTCCCCCTACTTCCCCTGCTTCCCCTGCTCCCCCTGCTTTTAGCGCTTAAGTTTACACCAATGAAGCCTTGCGCCCGATTCATCCGATACGGCACTTTTGTCCTATCTCACAAAATCAGTTCACGCCTCAAAACACAGGTAAATCTAAAACATATCTTCTTACTTTACTCCTGCTGTATCATCCACACCAAAAAGGCTAAAATTTGCTCAACGGGTGGGAGGGGATAAATGACCAAATCAATCGTAACTGTGGTATCTTCCAGTTGAAGAAATTGCCACTGGTTGCCATTACTAACTGTACCATAAATACTCTGAAGCGGTTTTTCTTTAGCGATGTTAAATTTCTGGACAGCAACCATTTCAGCCACACATTGACCAATTCCTGATTTAAGGTTAGCTTGTTTAGCCTCCACAATCACAACCGCCGGGGCTTCAATGTCTAAAAGTTCGGGGGAACGACTGAGGAGGAAGTCACAACGTCCATTGAGTCCTAGTGATTCATCGACGTTAAACTCTTCGCCAGAAAATAAACTAATTTGACGGTTTAAAATGCGCCGCACTTCCACTAGAACCGGGCTAATAATTAATTCAGATCTGGCTTTTTCACTCCCTGTAGCCACGGCTAGAGGGAGATTTTCTTCCAGAACGGCGGCTAAGGTAGAACTGGGTTGAATCGGTTCAATTTCCGGCAGAAATCTGATATTCTCTACTGTCGTGAGGTTGAAGGCTTCTTTGGCTTTAGCCAGAGTAGTGAATTGGCTGTATGGCATGGTTGTCCTATCTGATCAAATCAGTTCGCACCTCAGAAAATCGCTTAAACCAACGTTGTCTAAGTTGAGAATTACTGGAGTTGAAGTAATCATTGCCATGCCATAAACTCATAGAATACCGACCCGTTGAAACTGGCATATCCTCTCATATTAACAGATAGAACTTAGACTCGCGATCGCACGTTTCCCCCTTATCCCCTAAATTCTTCCCACCACCCGACTGAGATAAGCAAAACTTTTAGTATTTACGCTTACGTTTTAATCATTTAAAGTTAATCAAAATTAACACAGGCAGAAAACGTCACGGGTCAATCCTGATTTGATCGGGGTTTGAGGTTGTAGTAGAATGTTAACTTAATCCTGTATTGTGCCATTTTTATCAATGGATAATTAGTAATTGATAATTGACAATTGATTAATTGGGTCTAAGACCTCTTCGTAAACGAAGAAATTAAAAAAGATTTTCCTTAATTTCAATCCTATTCTTTTAAGGAGAGGTCATTATCAATTGTTCATTATCCATTGTCAATTTGTGAACTCGATCAACGGTTAACCAACTGTTTCCGAAACACCAGCCATTTTTCCATAGCATCAGAATTAGAGTCTACACCTTTGTGCAATAAAATCACTCCATCCTCAAAGCCAATAATGCCATACTCCTGCTTTGCCGTTACCGTATCAATTAGCGATACCAGCATTTCTAAGAATCCTCGTTCCTGATCAAAAGCTACCTGATATTGCTGCAACCGCCAAAGATCAGCAATCATATAGTCTACATTAATTACCTCCTGCTGATCATTTCGTAACCTTAAATCAGGTAAGCGGATAATTTCACGGCGACTAGAGAGATGAGGAATAATATAAGTCGTCGCCGAAACACTCGCATCCGGTGGAATTTGGGCAACTAAAGGACGCATTTCTTGCACATGGTGCCACTGTTGGGGTAATGATATATGTACCCACGGATCAAAGGAATCGGGTAAGATAAAATAAAAGGCACGATTTAAGGCTGAAGCACTGGATGTATAGGAAAAAAGTAGAGTCAAACTAATACAAAAAATCCAAAAATATCGAAATAGCGATCGCTTATATAAATCTTGATGCTGTGACCACCAAAGAATCGCCCCATAAAATATCCCTGGCACTACTGTCATTGCATAGCGAATATTAATCGCGAGTACCGATTCTCCCTTGCCTAAAAATAACTTAAGTAAGGGAAATCCAGCTATCATCCAAGAGGCGGGTGAAATAGCTGGTACAAATGCCAAGGGTAACCATTGTCCCAATAAATAATTCAACGTGCGACCAAAGGGTGTAACCAATTCCACCAACACCCGCCCCGGATTACTAACCATTCCCCAGATAATCTCTAAGGTCGAAGCCTCATCCCCTGAAGCATATTGACCGAATCGTTCCATCATAAACCGTTGAGAAATATCCTCAGAAAATAACGGCATAACTAGATTCGTCAACAGAATCATATAGCAAAAACTTAGGCTACAAACCCCTAACCCAATCCGGGGATAGCGCCGACTCAGGATTAGGTAAACTCCCACACCAAATAATCCGATTCCCGCATCTTCGCGCACGGCTAAAAGTAAAACGGCTAATAGCAAAAACAGCCACCAGCAGCGTTTTTCCATAGCTAGCAGCAGTCCGAAAACAAACAAGGGAATCTGGGAAATATCGTGAAAGTTCGATAAAGTTGGAGCAATAACCGCATTAGCACAGTAAAAGCTAACTATAATCATCCCAGCTAAGGTTGGTTCCAGATACTCTCGTGCGAGAACATACAAAACTAAACCCGCCGCCGTGACGAAGGTTACCTGCAATACGGTTAACGTGGCGGGTGTGGGAAATAAAGCATACAGCGGTAACCACAGTAACAACGCTGGGGTAAAATGTTGTCCCAAACGATGATAATTCACCCTGGGAACTTCTCCCTGATGAACCACATTAGTCGAAAGTTGGGAGGATAGAGAACTCTCAAAAAAACGTCCGTGCAGGTTATTCCAGAAAACCTGATTAAAAATACCTTGGTCGTAGGACGAGTAAAAAGTATAGTGTCGATGTAAGCCTAAAATTAAGGTAATACAAAAAAAGGCGAGTGCCGCCTTAATCGCTAAACTTGATAGAGATACATGATAAAATTTTAATCGCACCATATTATGTCCGGTTGTATAGTTCATCTATTTTGTAGGTTGGGTTGAGGGACGAAACCCAACGCCATCGTTATAGCAGTCGCCCACTCATTAGACCAAGAGACAAATTGTATCGTAAATTATATAGATTCTGTTCTCCGTTCCCTATTTTGCTACCATAGCGGGAGTCCCCTTGCTAATTGTAAGATGATCAAGACAATTCCCTTAAGCTTGTGCTTGTTGAGTGGCATCCTATTCACAGGCAATCCGGTTAATGCTGATATACCCCTAACTCAAGCCTCCACTGCATCCCCAACAGTTCCCCAAAGGATTTCCCAAGCCTCCACCTCTGCCAATGTCAAACTGTTACTAGAAGATTTACCTGAGGGATTTCAGGAACTCCCCCCCGAATTAGCCGCCTCACTTGCCTCTCAATTTAGACTCCTAACCCAGCAATTCCAGCAAGCCAACCTGAACCCAGAAAATTTATTCGCCTTTGTCAATCCCGAAAGCTTCCAAATTGTTCTGGGGTTTACCAGTCCCCTGTCTAGCGAACAGGATTGGGTAAACTTTGATACCACTGTACAACAGTTACAGCAACCCGAAATTCAACAGTTGCTAGTTAGCCAATTGAAGCAACGATTGCAAGGGATGGGAGAAATCAACGTTTTGGAATACAAACCCCTCCCAGAATTGAATAATTTGGCAGATACTTCAACAGGCTTTACCTTAGGTATCGATATGGAAGGAACACCTCTACAATTAGACATGGCAACCTTTCGCCGAGGTGGAATGGTTGCATTCACTGGGGTAATGTATCTGAATGGACAAATGCCATTAATTCAAGTTGGCGATGTTGCTCAAACGCTTGATAGTCGTATTGTAAAAGTTTCGGCTCAATCCTACCCGGCTAGTTTAGCCAAACATCGGTTTTAAATCCACAATCTACAACGTAGATATACACCCACCTGGCGTATATGTAGGGGCGGGTTTCACGACTATCTTTTTGGTTGCACAAAGATGTGACTAAACCCGCCCCGATAAAGTAGAGACGTTGCATGCAACGTCTCTACCAAATGATGCGTCCTAACCGCTATGGCGATTGCTATATCATCGATCAATTCTCTCCCTAATCCACTTCCGAAAAGCTCTTAAAGCCGCACTTGAACCTTGCATCAAACTCATTTGGACAAATTGTGAAACCCCCTCAATCATCGGGAAATTCTCAAAAGTAGGACTCAAAGAAGACTCAACATAATCACCCGCTTGCAGGACATTAATTTTTAAAGTTCCCTGAGAAAACTGCCATAACTCCGGCACTCCCAAAGCAGCATAAGCACTCAGTTGTGTTTTGGAGGTAACATCAACCTCAATGGCGAGATCAGGGGGGGGATCTACCGTTAAATCTAATCGTCTTTTGCCAATCATTAAACGATGATTTTGAATATAAAAACAATTATCTGGCTCGATTCCTGCTGCCATATCCTGGCGCTTGAACGTCGTTGAACCGTAACATTCGCGGTCAATCTCCAATTCTTCTAGCAAAATCTTTACCATGTCACCAATAATTTCTTTATCAAATTCATGTTCTGGTAATGGCATCCTAATTTCTAATTGACTGTGATAGTAAGCTACTCTAGTCGCTCGTTTTTCACCGAGTTCTTGCAAAATATCCTCGAATTTTGACCAGTTTACATCAGTCAAAATAATCCGCTGTCCTAGAGGAACACTTAACTGTTTGAGTTGTAATGTTACCATTTATAGTTGCCTTCGGGTTAACCTGCTTCTATAGACAAAGGACAAATAACCCTTACCGCTCAAAACTGTAGATTTTTTGCGTGGTTAAATGTTCAAATACACGAGAAGGACACTGATTCAGAGAGAACATTTGCCGATCAAGCTGAACTTGTAAACTAAGCAGGGGATCGACTCCAGTAGACACTAGAAATTCTAGACGTCCCAGTTGCGACCAGGTACTGAGTGTATCTAAGATTTTCGCGATCGCGATGGCGTAGGGATGATTGCTATCCTTGTACCAGTCTGGTTCTGCCAGGTTAGCTTGATCAAAGCCCAGATGAACAATTAAAGAAGGTTTCCCAAATAGTGCGATCGCCACAGGACGGGCTTCTTCCTGTAACAGTAAGTTATGGCTTTCTGCTAAATGTCGCAGTTTTTCCAGTCGTTCATACCGTTGTGTCACCGGTTGTGGCGCATCTAACCACTGAATTCCCACAGTGACTAAATAAGTTTGTAGCAACAGATGCCCCAGTTTCTGTGCCTTGGTTGCTAAATAGATCGAGTTATAGTCATTCGCTTCAATCAACAGGGGAACCCGATCAACCACCTCAATCCCATATCCCCTTAATCCAGCAATCTTACGGGGATTATTGGTAATCAGGCGAATTTTTTTGACGCCAATATCATTAAGCATTTGCGCTCCCATACCATAGTTACGCAGATCCGCCGGAAATCCCAAGCGTTCATTTGCTTCCACGGTATCCAGTCCCATATCCTGAAGGGAATAGGCTTTGAGCTTATTCACCAAACCAATTCCCCGTCCCTCTTGGCGCAAATACACCACCACTCCTTGACCCGCCGCCTCAATCATTTTTAACGCGGCTTCGAGTTGCTGGCGACAATCACAGCGCAGGGAACCCAAGGCATCTCCGGTGAGACATTCCGAGTGCATCCGTACCATCACAGGTTGGTCTTGAAACTTTTCCGGATCTCCCTTGACAATTGCCACATGTTCTGAATTGTCCAAGGTATTGCGATAGCCATAAATTTTAAACGTGCCAAACTCCGTCGGCAATTTAGCCACCGTTTCCCGGTAGACGAAGCGATCATGTTGCAGGCGATAACTAATTAAATCGGCAATGCTAATCAGTTTAAGATTATGCTGTTTAGCATACTGAATCAACTGCGGCAAACGCGCCATCGACCCATCTGGATTTTGAATCTCACAGATCACCCCGGCTGGGTATAATCCTGCCAATCGTGGCAAATCCACCGCCGCTTCCGTATGACCCGCCCGCTTGAGGACACCCCCTTCCCGGGCACGAATCGGGAAAATATGACCCGGACGACGTAAATCACAGGGTTTCGTCTGGGGATTAATCGCAATTTGGATAGTTCGCGCCCGGTCTTCTGCCGAGATCCCCGTTGTCACTCCCAGATGGGATGCTGCATCAATACTAATCGTGAAAGCCGTTTGATTGCTATCGGTATTTTTGGTAACCATTAACGGCAAATCGAGGGCATCGAGGCGTTCTCCCATCAGCGCCAGACAAATCAAGCCCCTGGCTTCCACCGCCATGAAATTAATCATATCCGGTGTAGCAAATTGGGCAGCGCAAATTACGTCCCCTTCGTTTTCTCGGTTTTCATCGTCAACCACAACCAAAGCGCGACCGGCTTTGAGGTCAGCTAGGGCTTCATCAATCGAGTTGAATTCAAACAAAACAGTTTCAGGCGATTCCACGTCAAAAGCGCGAGTGCTAGATCCTTAAGATTTATAGCGTGAGTTCCTTTTTGATTGTATCCCGTTTATCTGGGTATAGAATTCACAGATGCAAGAGTTCCCCAAGAAGGGCGGGTTTAGTTAAGTTATGGGTTTGTGCCAAAGGTTATGGATAAAACCCGCCCCTACAGATTGGCTCCCCCAGCTCCCCCAGCTCCCCCAGCTCCCCCAGCTTCCCTTACTCCCCCCTTTCCCTCATCTGTGACTGCTTTAATGCCGCTTTCGCTTGCTGCCAAAGCTGCTCTAATTCATCCAGGGTATACTCAGACAAGGAACGAGTTGCGATCGCTTCCATACCTGACAAACGCTGGATAAACCGTTGGTTGGTATCTTGCAGCGCTGTGGCTGGGTCAAGCTCATACCAACGGGCGACATTAATTAGTGTAAACAATAAGTCCCCTAACTCTGAGAGCTGCTCCTCTTTCCCTTCTTGGTCAATTGCCTGATGGAATTCGGCTAATTCTTCCTCAAATTTTGCCCACACCCCATCGACATCATGCCATTCAAATCCGGCTGCTGCGGCTTTTTCGGAAATTTTCATCCCTGCCATTAAGGGGGGGAGTTTCCGGGCGTATCCCTGGAGTTTACGACTCAACCGTTGTGCTTCGGCTGAAGTTTCTCCTTTTTCAGCAGCTTTGATTTGCTCCCAATTGTAACGGACTTCTTCGGCGTCTTGCACATTGACATCGCTGAAGACGTGGGGATGACGACGGATGAGTTTTTCGGTAATGCCATCCGCCACCTCTTTTAGGGTAAATTGACCGACTTCGGCGGCGATTTGGGCTTGTAATACTACCTGAAGCAGTAAATCGCCCAATTCTTCGGCAATGGCTTGGGGATCGCCACTGCGAATGGCATCCACAACTTCATAAGCTTCTTCAATCACATAAGGGGTCAACGTCTCCGGAGTTTGGGCAAGATCCCAAGGACAACCCCCATCTGGCGATCGCAACTGGGCAACCACATCGATAAGCTGTTGTAGGGCAGCTAATACCGAGGCTTGAGGGGAGGTTTGGGCAGTGTCTGGGGAATTGGACATCAGGGGCTATTCAACAACCACGTAACTATTCTTAACGAAATTGCTGATTTGTGCCAATCTAGCGCTATCCTCATTCATGCCCTAAGTTTTTATTACTATGAATTCCTGGGTTAATTCAATTGCTCACCTTTTTCTTTAATCAGGTAACCATGAATCTCACTATTGTTGATCAAAAACTCCGCATCGAACTGGAATGGTACGAGCAACTCTGGGCGTTCACCTTAGATAAAGGGTGGGAAATCCCCCTCAACCATATTACCAGGGTCACAACTGATGAACCTCCTAGCAGTTGGACAGAAATTCGCGCCCCAGGTACAGCTTTACCGGGAGTGATTAAGGCGGGAACTTATTACAGTTCCAGAGGGAAAGAATTTTGGTATGTGACTCGCGATCGCAATTACCTGGTACTAGCACTACAAGATGAACCCTACCAGAAAATTGTCCTGACGTTAGACCAAAATGAATTTTGGGCAGAACGCATTCAGCAAGCACAAGCGTCATCAATTTGAGGATAACTTCTGTTCCCTGTTCTCTGTTCCCCAAACTTAAATTTATTTTGGTGAATAAAGCCAGCTTTGATATTCAGGATTAGCATCTTTCATATCTTCATAAAGCCACACCATGCGATCTAGAAACCACAGCTTACCTGCATAAGTCAGCGCTGCACCAAACAGAGTGATCCAAATGGCAAGTTCAATGACGCCCCAAGCCACAAACCCTGTACCAATCGCCGCTACTGTAGTTAGGATATTAGGCATAATCTGATGTCGGGCGGGGACGGGAATTTTATCTCGATTCATCCAAACCCGTTCGCCAAACACCGCTTTAGACGCCCAATTATCAGTCGTTTCCGGTTGAGCAAAGAGGCGTGGATTTACCCAATTCCAAAGTAACGCCACTGCAACCAAAAGCAAAGACCACCAGCCCAGCCAAACTCGACTCCAGATGGCTAGGATTAGCAAAGGTAATACAGTGTTGCGCGTCCAGACACTCCAGGGATTAGCATGACGTGTCCATGTGGCTTCATCCATCTGAAACAGTTGAGCAATTTTGTTTTCTAGAGTCATGGTTGTTATATCCCAGAAGTATTAAGTTCATCGATTTGAGGTTCGCTGGCGTTTGGTGGATTTACGGCGCGGCGTTTGCTTTCGACGCTGGTAGCGCTTGTAGGTGGAACTTGTCCAATCACTGACGGAGTGGAGGATAGCGCCGAGTTCTAAGCCGATAAATAAAGCAATCCAGTGGGCTTGATAATCGAGGAGCGATCGCGTGATATGTTGTTTTAACTCTTCCCCAGTCCAAGGTACAGCCTGGAATAAGTACATAATCACAAATCCTACTCCCGCCAAGGCGATGATCCAACTTCCCAGATAGAGGATACGAATCGTAGTCCCTAGGATAAAGCCGTGGGAAAAAATAGAGCGGTGGCGCATCACCTTTTGGTAGGGTAGCCAAATCCAGCGTAGCCACCCCCAGCGTTTAAAGGGGCGTGAGTAGAGATCTAAGTCGGGACTGAACATGAGTCCACTAAAAAAAAAGCCTCCAGATACGATCAGGGTTAAGTCCCCATTCCTAGTCATGATGCGGGTTACAGCGGTTATAAGGGGGAGACTCCATAAGGTAATGCGATCGTGTATTTGACCAGAGGGCATATTTTTGGTAATTTTGTGTTAATCTAAGTAGGTATGATACATACCGGGCGGTTAGCTCAGCGGTAGAGCGCCTGCCTTACAAGCAGGATGTCACTGGTTCGAATCCAGTACTGCCCATTTTTGTCCATTAAAGAGCTATTTGTCAGTTTTAAGGACTTAGTGTCTAAAACTGCAGCGGCAAATTATTTATGGGCGATCGCACGTTGGTTAAGTTTTCTGAAGCGGGGTAGAATGCTATGCTCTTTGGGGATATGGTTAAAGATATTTTCTGCTACCAATCTCATAGACGCGATCGCGCCTCCTGGGAAGGACAGAAAAGACCTGCATAAATCGGGGGAACCTCTGGTAATGTCTTTCCGAGAACCAATCCGCAAACCAAATTTCTCGCCCTTGAGTCGCAAGTCCGCGCCGAATCCGTTGCAGCAACGCCGTTTCAAAGTTCCGAAACCCCAGGAACCTGTGGTAAGACGCTCACCGGAGGAACAGAAGGCGTTTTTGCAACAGAAACTGGAGCAGTCAGCTTTTGTCGGCTATAACGGTCTTAATGTCCCGGTTAATGCACCCAAAACACCACCCCCGCAACCTGTACAGGAGAAGTCCGCTAATGCAGGGTTAGGACAGTATCATCCCAAAATAGAACAGAGAACTTATTCTGTCTTCAATGGGTTGAATCGGTTTAACGTTCAGCAATCGAGTCAGCCAGAAACGGTTCAGCGCTCATGTTCCGCCTGTGAGCAGAAAGAGAAAGAAGAAGAGGAAAAGCACACAGGAACCATCCAGGCGAAAGCTGATATAGCGGGTGCTAGGGGTTTGAATAAAAACCCATTATCGTTACAGGGAAATAACCTCACTCCTACACTACCAGCTAAGACGATTGAGGAGCAGGAGTCTCCAGCTACATCCAACAAAAATCCGTATAAAATATCCGTAGATAAGAATTCCCCGCCACTTCCGGCTAAAGAAATTCCACCGCCTAATACTCAAACAGCCACAGGTGCAGAATCTCAGCTAACGGAAACTTCACCAGATGTTGCACAAGACAAGGTGGATAAGCCGTTAGTCACAGAGACAGAGACTCAAGAGGTACAAAAACCTGCTCCAGCTCAACCCCAATCGTCGAATCAACCCCAAGGGAAAATCGAGCCACCTCCTCAAGCCGAACCCTCCACAGACGCGAAATCGGAAGCACAAGATACTAAAACTCAACCTGAAGTTGCGCCAGCGCCAAAACCTGAAGCCACCACACCCAAAGCACAAGATAATTCAACTGAATCCCCAGCTACCCCAGCACCCACAAAAGAACCTAAACCAGACACAGAAGGTACTGCGCCTCAACCGGAAGCTGAATCTGCACCGACTGAACCTGTAGCCGAACCAGAGTCAAAACCCCCAGAACCCCCTGTAGCTGAACCGAATCAGAAAATACTTGAACCTGAATCCTCTGAGATTGAGTCAAAAACAGAACCCACACCGGAACAGTCAACGGAAACGGCGTCACTCACTCCAACCAACCAGGAAAACGCCCAAACTTCAGATAGTTCTCCAAATACTGAAGCAGCAGCGAAGGAAACCCCCGCCACAGCAGCGCCAGAGAAAGCGGAATCCCCCTCTTTAACAGAAGCTTGGCAGATGGCGCAAGCCCAAGTCACCAATGATGAAGCGTCAGCGCCGGAACCAACACCTGGGGATGGGGATTTGAAGACAACCCTGGAAACGGCATTACAATCGGCACAAGCGCAAATAGCCGCCATTCAGACACCGGAAAAGCCACCAGAAGCCGAGCCAATTTCTCAGGCGATCGCACCCTCGGCGAAAAGCCCTGAACCTAAGACTGCACCTGCATCTCAGGGTAAGGGAGAACCACAGAAACCGTCAGATACAGAGGCTAAATCCTCAGCGACGCCAGCACAGGTGTCTCAGACGCCGGAATCGGCTAAACCCAAGCCTGTATCGGAATCGCCTCAGACGGAAAAGCAACCCGAACAATCAACGGCGAAGGGAGACAAGACTCAAGAGACGCCAACGCCTAAATTACCAGAATCAGAAACCGTAGCCGGAGGAGATGCGATCGCGAAGTCGTCGGATACTCAGGATTTGCCCGGTGTCGAAGTTTCTCAACCCAGTGAACCTGATACCATTCAACGCGCCTGTGCTGCTTGTGAACAAGAGAAAGAAGAGGAGACGGTACAACCTTTACTGATTCAGCGTCAACCGATGGGAATCAGCCCTACCTCTGACTCCCAAGCAACCATTATTCAGGCAAAACTAGAAAATCCGATTGAATGGGCGCAAGGGATTTTAGACGGCTTGCGGGGGGATGCGTCGGCGAAGCAGAGTGAACTTCAGGGAGATGCTGCGGCGAAACAATCAGGGGTTAATCGTCAGGCGCAGGGTAAGAGTGTAGAAATAGATAGTCAGGGGAAAGGGAAAGCCTCTGAGGTTGATGCGGAGGGGAAAAATAAAGGCTCAGAACTTGATGCCGATAGTCAATCAAAAGCCTCTGAAGTTGATACAGAAGGGAAAAATAAAGGCTCAGAACTTGATGCCGACAGTCAATCAAAAGCCTCTGAAGTTGATGCGGAGGGAAAAAATAAAGGCTCAGAACTTGATACCGATAGTCAAGCCAAAGCCTCTGAACTTGACACTGAAGGGAAGACAAAAGGGAGTGAATTACAAACCGAAAGTCAAGGGAAAGGGGAAACCCTGACAACTGACAGTCAAACCAAAGGGTCAGAATTAGAAACAGATAGCCAGACAAAAGGTGGGGAACTAGAAGCCGAAAGTCAAGCGAAAGGGAATGACCTAGAAACTGAAGCCACCGCCAAAGGGAATGACCTAGAAACTGAAGCCGAGACTCAGGCGCAGGAATTGCAAGGGGATGAGGCAGGGTTTGAACAAGAGGCGGAGAATACCAAGACCGATATTGAGAATCAGGTTAATAATAAGATAACCGAAATTCAAGGTAAAGGGAGTGAATTAACCACTGAACTGGAAGGAAATTGGGCAGGATTAAAAGGGAATGCCGAAGCATCAGTCACATCTCTGGATAATCAGGCAAGTGAACTCTGTGGACGCTATCAGAGTCAAGCCGAAGCATTGATTCAAAATCTGGATAATCAGGCGGGTTCATCGGCGGATATCCAGGAACAGTGGCAAGCCCTTGAAGCCGAAGCTCAAGCGGCGTGGACTGATTTTATGGCTCAGGTGAGTCCAGTTACCCAAGGCATTGATCAACAGTGGCAACAGTTTAGTCAATGGGCGCAGACACTCTGGGAACCCCTCCGCCAAAAAGCGGGAGAATTGGCAAGTTGGGTAGAAGGATTGCTGAGTAATGCGAATACTTGGGTGCAGGAACAATGGACAGTTCTCCAGAGTAAAGCGGCGGAAAAATGGAATGGCTTCCAAGCATCGTTTACGGGTGCTAAAGGTTGGGTAGACGAGAAGGTTAATAGTACGGAGAATTGGGTTAAGGAAAAATCGAAGAGTACCGAGAATTGGATTCAGGACAAATCGAATAGTGCCGGGAATTGGATTAATGAGAAAACGAATGGTGCGAGAAATTGGATAGGGGAGAAAGCCACCTCAGCCGGAAATTGGATGGGCGAGAAAGCCAATGGTACGAAGAATTGGATGGGTGAGAAAGCTACCTCAGCCGGAAATTGGATGGGTGAGAAAGCCAATGGTGCAAGAAACTGGATGGGCGATAAAGCACAGGCGGCGGGAAGTTGGATGGGTGAGAAAGCCAATGGTGCGAAAAACTGGATGGGCGATAAAGCCACCTCAGCCGGAAATTGGATGACTGAAAAATCCAATAGCGCTCGCAGTTGGATTAGTGAGAAAGCCGGGAGTGCGGGGAGTTGGTTAAATCAAACCAGCAATTCTTTATTAACGACACTCAGTCAAAAAGGCAGCAGTTTTGTGTCGGGTATCCGTAATACAGGTAGCTCGATTCTCCAGTGGTTAGGTGGCGAAGTGGGTTCCCTGATTTCCGGTGTTCAAGGGGCAAAAGATGGAGCCGTTTCGGGTTTAAGGGGGGCGATAGGTAAGGGTACGAGTTTGCTTCAGGGGAAAAGTAGTAGTGTTGTTAATTGGGTAGGTGAACAAGGAAGCAGTGCAGTTAACTGGGTGAAACAAGAGGGAAGTCGTGCGAAGAGTTGGTTAGGGGAAAAAGGCAGTAGTGCGACGAATTTTGTTAAGGAGAAGGGAAGCGATGCGGTTAGTTGGGTTGGTGACACGAGTCAACGTGTGTCGGGTTGGGTGCAGCAAAAGGGAAGCGATGCCAAAAATTGGATTGGTGAGACGAGTCAAGGTGCAGTAGGTTGGGTGCAGCAAAAGGGAAGCGATGCCAAAAATTGGATTGGTGAGAAGAGTCAAGGTGCAGCAGGTTGGGTGCAGCAAAAGGGAAGCGATGCCAAAAATTGGATTGGTGAAAAGAGACAAGGTGCGGCGAATTGGGTTAAGGATAAAGGTGCTAGCGCGAAGTATTGGGTACAGCATCCCGGTGAGTTGGGACGGAATTTGTTGCAACAGGCAAAGGATGGGATAAAGGGTGGCTGGGATGTGATCAGTACCGAGTTCGGGAATTTAGGGAGTCGGGTACAAGAGAAGGTTAGTGGGTTGTCGGGTTGGGTGAATGATAATCTGATTCAGCCTGGTAAGAATTGGGTGCAGGAGCAGTGGGGTAAGCTGCAAAGTTGGATTCAGAAATTTATTCTCAATTTGCCAAAGTATTGGGGTGCTTTACAGAGATTATTTAGCAAATTATCAGCATTTAGCCAGCCAATCGATAAGACTGAAGTCAATAACGATAAGCCTTGGGAAAGCAGTCTTCATCAAGACTATGAGAATCTTGCTAAGGAGAAAGGTGTTTACAAGGGTCAAGATGGTGACCTTAAAGGGTATAAGGTGGATCAAGTCTTTAAGGACGAGGCTACAGGTCTTTATGCTTTTGCCTTAGTCGCAGAAGGAAAAACACCAGTTATTGTATTTCGTGGGACAGAACCAAAACCACCCTTCAACGATATCGAAACTGATATTAACCCACTAGGAATTGGTTATGAACAATTTAAAGCTCTTCAACAAAAAACAGAATTTGAGAGTTGGTTGGCAGCACAGAAAATGAAGCCTAATGTAGTCGGTCACAGTTTAGGAGGGGCATTAGCACAACTGACAACTTCTAATTACCCAGGACAGGTAGGAAACGTTATTACATTTAACTCGCCAGGGATTGATTCAGGTGCAGTAGATAATTATAAAAAAAATCAGGAAAACCGAGACGACTCTGAAGTTTATCATTATATTGTCAACGGTGATTTAGTATCAACCGGAGGAGAGAAGTTTTTGCCTGGTTATGTAACTGAAATATCCGGAAAGCCTATACCTAAACTTAATCTACCTAAGCCGTTATTAATATTGAGTCCAGCAACTTTTGTTGGTACAAAAATATCGCATTATAGTTATCGTTCCTTAACAAATCGTTATAATAATCATGTTGATGATAAGTTACTTAGTGATGATTCCCGTCATAAATCAGTTAAATATGAAGAAAGACAAGGAAACCTCATAGTCGAAAGACTCAGAAAGTCAGTTGGTTATGAATGGAATAAGACTAAACGTATGCATAAGCAAGGCAAAAAAATACATAATTATATTACTAATGCTGATGATAGATTTAATCAATGGTATGCAGATACAGAACGGGATATTATTTATTGGGCATATCCAAATTATCCATTTTTAGATTAGATAAATAAACTATATATATTGAAATTTAATTTAAAACAAGTGAACGTTATGGAAGATATCAATATCCAAAATCAAACCGACCAAAACCCAACCCCCACCCCCTCTAAAACCTTACAACAAGAATACCAAGAATCCCTATTAAAATCTGGCATTCAAGCCGCTAAACTACTGAATGAGTTGATCGAGTTGAAATTAATGCCAGACCCCCGCGCTAAAGAAATGGCTGATTTGGCTTTGGAGGTGATAAAAATAATTCATTCAGCCCCGGAAGAAATTGTTAATTTCAAAGAAAACAATGATCAGCCTTAAGGATTATCTGTAAACTAAGTAAATTGGCAATCCATCAACCCTTGTATTAATCCTTTGGCGATACGATGACAGGAAAACTCCCAATGTGACACCTGAAGACATTCCCTCAACACAACCCATTTTTACCGCCATCGTCAACTTCTTCACAGAAGACAATTGGCACTATGCCCAGCTAGAAGAACAATCAGCTTTACGCCTAGCGTTTAAGGGCAAAAATGACCAATACGACTGTTATGCCCAAGCGATAGAATCACAGCAGCAGTTTATCTTCTACTGCTTATGCCCGATTAAAATTCCCAAGTCTAAGCGTCGAGCGGTAGGAGAGTTTCTATCGAGAGCCAACTATGGCATGATTATCGGCAATTTTGAGTTAAATTTCGATGATGGGGAGATTCGTTACAAGACTAGCACCAATGTCAAAAATCACTCTCTTGATTCAGACACCATCAAACAGTTGGTTTACACCAATGTGAAAATGATGGATGAATACCTCCCTGGTATCATCGCTGTCAAGAGTGGAGTGTCGCCAGCCGATGCGATTCGCGATTTGCCATAGTTGACGAGATCAGGTAACACTCCGAACCATTTGGGAAATCACGGCTAAAAACCAACAGCCGCGTTTAATATCTGCATTTATCAAGTGATATGGAAAATCTGAATTTGCTGGATACAATTGCCACCTTAAAACCGATTCCCTTGAAGCGGTTGCACTTAGTTGAATCTGACTATGTAAGGCTTGAAAACTTACCAGTCGGACAGGTGGGTACGGTTGTCAATATTTATGATGAGCAGGAAGAACCTCACTATTTAGTTGAGTTTGCCGATTTACAGGGGCGGGAATATGCAATGGCTACATTGAAACGAGACGAAGTTTTGATACTGCACTATGAACTTTCAGTGGCTTAACAATAGCAGGATTTACGCCGTGAAAAGTCACCTTTGTAGGTTGGGTTGAGCAACGGATGGGGAAATTAAAACCTCATAAGAATGGCACTGAATTAAGATTGGTGGGCAATGCCCACCCTACGGTATATCAAAGATTTCGGCGATCCCAAAATGCTTATTTCACCACCATTGAACCTAAGATATGTCAATATCGCTCTTTGGTTACTCTCAACTAGACTAGAACTGTATTGAACCTCTCAGATAAGCAATATGTCTCTTAGCGAACTTTTACCCACTGTTAGTCAACTCTCTCATCAAGATAAACTTCGACTTATCCACTTTCTGCTTCTTGCCGTTGCTAAAGAGGAAGGATGCAGCCTAGAACCTGTAGGCAATAGTGATTCAGCTAATGCACTTTTGAATCAATTGGCATCAACAGAAGCCGTTGTCTGGTCTCCTCAAGCAGATCAGGCAAGTGTTCAAGCCTTGTCGGATCTTTTGGTGGCGGCGCGGAGAGAAACTAATGCTTAATGGTCAACGATTCCCGTTCATTGAGCGCATAAATAGCCTTGGACTTTCGAGTGTCATGCCATATTTGCCTATCACTCTTGTCAATGGAAGCTGCACTGTCGAGGTAATGGCACTTGTAGATACGGGTGCAAGTGTCAATGTTCTACCTTACGAGATTGGTGTACAGTTAGGGGCAGTCTGGGAAGAGCAAACTGTTCCGATTCAGTTAAGTGGAAATTTAGCTGATCACGAAGCACGAGGCTTGGTGGTATCGGGTATCGTTGTGCCGTTTTCGCCTGTCTTATTGGCATTTGCTTGGACTCAATCAAGAGATGCGCCTGTAATCCTGGGACATACAAACTTTTTGGCGGAATTTAATGTGTGTTTTTATCGCCATGAGTTAGCTTTTGAGGTTTGTCCAATAGACAAATGAACACAACAGATGTTCACGCTTTAGGGCGCAAGCCTTCATTGGTGTCAACTTAAGGTGAAGAGCCAGGAGAGCGGGGGGTGTAGGGGCGGGTTTTACAGATAACTTATGACACCCAACTGATAACTTGACTAAACCCGCCCTTCTCCCATAGCCGGGGAGCGGAAACCCCATAGCTGAAAATTAGAATGGGTAAGGGTTATGGCTTAAGTTGACACGGGCGCACGTCGGTGCGCCCCTACAATTCCAATCCACCAATTAAGGTGTGCCACGCCACTACGGTGAAAAGGCGCAATCTATTTACAGCCACGAAGTATTTATGGTTAAATACTATTTAGATATGCATCTGCTATACCTATGAATATTTTCACTCAAGGACAGGGGCGGCTGTTGGCAGGATTGGCATTAACCGTTACGTTTGCTGCTGTAAAACCTGCTTACTCCCAACCCATTACCCCCGCCGCCGATGGTACAGAAACCACGGTTACTTCTGAGGGAAACCGCTACGATATCCAAGGGGGTACAGTTTCGGGGGATGGGGTAAATCTGTTTCATAGTTTTGAGCAGTTTGGACTCGATACGAACCAAATTGCTAATTTTTTGTCTAATCCAGAGATTCAGAATATTTTAGGGCGGGTGGTGAATGGTGAACCGTCGCTGATTAATGGGTTGATTCAGGTAACAGGGGGACACTCAAATCTGTTTCTGATGAATCCGGCGGGGATTATTTTTGGTGAAAATGCTCGGCTGAATGTGACGGGTGATTTTACCGCAACCACGGCGACGGGGATTGGTTTTGAGGGGGGATTGTTTGAGGCGTTTGGTAGCAATAGTTACAGCAATTTAGTCGGCAATCCGAATGGATTTAAGTTTGAGACGTTGCAGCCCGGAGCGATTATTAATGCGGGTGATTTAGAGGTATCCGAGGGACAGAATCTTTCGCTGATTGGTGGTGAAGTGCTGAGTACGGGGAGTTTGACAGCACCAGAGGGTAATATTTCGGTAACGACAGTACCGGGAACGAGTCGGGTACGGTTGACTCAGGAGGGACAACTGCTGAGTTTGGAGGTTGAATTACCGACGGATAATCAGGGGAATTTGTTGGCGATTGAACCGTTAATGTTACCTGAATTGTTGACGAATGAGGGTGTGGTTGAAGCGACGGGAATCACGGCGGCTGATGTGGAAGCTGAAGCTGGAGATATTGTTGTTAATCAGGTAACAGCATACACCGCAACGTTATCGGCTGAAGGGGATTTAACGTTAGTTCCCGTAGGGGCGCAAGGCGTTGCGCCCTCGCCCTCTTTGGTAACAACGGGGGATTTAAATCTATTGGCGAAGGATACGGTATTGGTAAGAGATAACCCAACCAGTCCTTTTTTAGCCCAAGCGGGGGGAAATCTTTATATTCAGGGGAATAATGGAATTGATATTCTGGCGCTGAATCATCCAGAAACCCCGTTTGTGAGTGGGGGAAATTTGAGTTTAGTCAGTGATGGAATTATTTCTGGCGATGCTCACTTTGCTAGTGGGGGTGATTTTTCACTTCTCAATTTAGCTGGAGGTGGTGGAGAATTTGTTAGTTTCTATGATCCTATTATCGAGGCTGGAAATCATCTGGGTGGATCTTACTTAGGTACATCCCTCAAAATCAAGGCTACAGGAAACATTACTTTTGAGGGTCCAATCAGAATAAATGGAAAAGATGACAATATTCTCAATGCAGATCCTGATGCATCATTATTAACCACCTATCCCGCCCTAATATTGGATGCAGGCGGCAACATCACGGTTGAAAGTATAGCCACTTTCGCTGCAGCCCCTCCTAATCTTCCCGAAATTGCAGGACCAATAATATTAGATGCTGGGGGTGATATTAAAACTACAGGTCACTTCTTAACCATTGACGATCCCCCAATCAGAATTAGCCTTGGCTCATTTGTAAGTCCAGGTCGAACGGGGGATGCGGAATATATTAGAATTGAAAGCGGTGGTTCTATTGATGTTAGTTCAGGTGAAGTCTCCACATTTACTAATGATGGTACGGCTGGCGATATCACATTAGAAGCTGAGGGTGATATTAGAATAGCTGACATAAATGCGACGAGTTTAAGTGGTGGCGATGGCGGAAACGTTAGTCTGGAAAGTACCTCTGGATCTATCATATCGAATGGAGAGATATTATCTTTTGCCCAAACAGGTAAGGGTGGAAGTATCAGATTCAACGGTGCAGCCACTCTGGAAAATGATATATTGTCTGATGGCGCTTCCGGTGGAAATTCAATCACCTTCAATGGCGCAGTTACTCTCAAAAATGATGTAAATCTCAGCACGGGCACTAGCACTAACACAGGTGATATTATCTTTGATGGCACCCTGAACGGAGATCATCAGCTAGAACTTGATGCTGGCTCTGGTATAATTCAGTTTAAAGATTGGGTGGGTAATGAGAATCCCCTAAATCGCCTCGAAATTATAAACGCGGATAAAGTAGAGATTGCTGGTGGTATTATTACGGGCAACCGTGATTTGTTTATTGAGCAACCCGTATCATTGACAGGGGATACAACATTTGATGTGGGTACAGCTACACTTAGCTTTGATTCAACTCTGGCTGTAGCTGAAAATAATTTAACCCTGCTAACGAATGAGATTGACTTTGAAGGCGGAACTAATTCAGTGACTGGTACAGGTGTCCTTCAGCTTCGCCCTTCAACACCCAACCGAGGGATTGCCATCAGTGGTTTAGCCGATAGCGGTTTGGACACTTTTGATATCACCCAAGTAGATCTTGAGGCATTGGATGGGTTTAATCTGATTATTATTGGTCAAGAGAATAGTTCTAGCGCAATCACTATTAATGACGTTACTTTTGATAATTCTGTAAAGATTCAGTCTCCTCAAGGTTCAATTACTGTTGATGGAAATATTACAGGAACAGGAAATGCTTCAATCGAACTCAACAGTGCTAACACAACCTTGAATGCCAATATTACCACAGATGGTCAGGATATCATTGTCGGTAACACTCCCAATCCCATAGGGAATAGTGTGTGGATTGGTACAGATTTGGTAGTTCTCAACACGGGTTTAGAGCAAGGCGGGGATATTATCTTTAATGGTAATGTTAATAGTAAACTAAACAATGAGCAAAGTCTCAATGTTACCCCAGGTATGGGGGGAGTTGTATTTAACGGTGACGTGGGTAATGTTAATTCTTTAGAGAATTTAATTATTGGCGATGATGTCACAGGAAGCGCTAACTTAATTGGCAACTCAACCACAGTTTTCAACAGTTTATTTATTAATGCTGAACAAACCCAGGTGGCAGGTGTAATTACAACTACTGGAGGTTCTATTGAATTTACTGGTCATGTAATTTTGCTAACTGATGTAACATTAGACACAACTTTTAATACTGACGATACGGGAACATCAGGCAATATTATTTTTGGCAAAACTGTTTCCAGTGCGGGGTCAGATGATAACTTTCCTGATGATACTGACACTCCTCCCTTCAACCTAACCCTAATCGCTGGGTCTGGAGATATCAATTTTAATGATGCTATAGGGACTCAAGATTCTCTAGGAACAATTGATTTAGGTCAAATCAATATCGAAAGTGCTAATCAGGTAACAGCCGCCTCAACAATTGCAACCAGTGGGTCAGAAGGTTTTAGGATTACAGCTAGCAGCATTAATATCCAGGGTGACTTAAACACTAATGATGGACTCGTGAATTTTATAGCGAATAATGAAATTATCGTTAGCAATATCACCTCTGAAAGTGGGGACATCAGTTTAAATAGTGATACTGGCAGTATCAATACTAACACTCTAAGCGCTACTAATGGCTCAGTACAGCTAACCGCCGGGAATCAGATTAGCACTGATGATGTATCTGGTAATGTAGTGAATCTTTTTGCCAACAATAACATTGATGTCGCTAACGTTACCTCAACGAATGGGAATATTACTGTTACGAGTCAAATAGGTGCAGTTGAAAGCGGCGACTTAATCGCGACGGGAGAAACAGGAGGTGGAGACGTTACCATTACAGCACGCGATCGCATCATTACTGGAAAAATAGATACCAGTTCAATATCAGGTAATGGCGGAAATGTCAACCTAGACCCGGAAAATGAGATTGAAGTAGTATCGATTAACGCTCAAGGCGGTACAGATGGTACAGGTGGAACCGTTGATATTACGACAGAACAATTCTTCCGCGCCACTGGCACATTTACAGACCAAAATGGTATAACTGCCAGCATTTCGACGGCGGGTGGCGCTGGTGAGGGATCAATAACGATTCGCCATGATGGTGGAGCCAGAGAAACATTTTTCTATGTTGGAGATGCGCTAATAAACGGCACGGCTGGAACCCTTACCACAGGTTCAGACAACTCAATTTTATCCCTAAGAATTTTTCCGGGTTCCTATACCCAAGGCGCTATTTCGATTATTACCTCTCAAGACTTCGCCCAATTCTTACAAGAACTATTACCAGACGCTGATCCCCCCTCATCCTTAACAGTTACACTTGAAAACAGGGGTTTCCCTTTAGAAGAATTATTTACCCGTGAGTTTGAGAAATATCTGGGCATCTTCAATCCTTCTATTAACACACTAGGGCAAATTCGGATAACATTGAGCAATATTGAGTCAGCCACGGGTCAAAAGCCTGCCCTGATTTATACCGTCTTTTACCCCACCCGACTCACTCCAGACTCCGGTTCTTTAACCAATCCCATTCCCCAAGATAATGACCAATTGCAACTGGTTGTAGTTACACCAACCGGGGAACCGATTTTCATGCCGATTCCCGGTGCAACTCGCGCTAATGTTCTAGCTGAAGCCCAGAAGTTACGCCGTGCGATTACTAATCCAATTACACGCAGTACCAACCGTTATTTAGCCCCAGCCCAACAACTGTATCAATGGATAATTGCCCCAATTGAGGAACAGTTACAAAATCAAGGTATCCAAAATCTCAGCTTTATCATGGATGGGGGATTGCGTTCCATTCCCTTACTGGCTCTCCACGATGGCGAACAATTCCTAATTGAAAAATACAGTGCGGGTTTAATGCCCAGTATCAGCTTAACCGATACCCGCTATCGCGATATTAATGACTTCCAAGTTTTGGCAATGGGGGCGTCTGAATTTACCGACGCCAACCCCTTAAAAGCTGTCCCGGTTGAATTAGCCGCAATTACCCAAGAAATATGGCAAGGAGAATCCTTTCTTAACCAAGAATTCACCCTGGAGAACCTAAAAACCCAACGTCAATTACAACCCTTTGGGATTGTCCACTTAGCCACTCATGGTGAATTTAAATCGGGACGCCTGGAAAATTCTTATATTCAGTTATGGGATACCAAACTACGCCTCGACCAACTGCGTGAATTAAAGTTGTATGAACCCACAGTAGAATTATTAGTCCTGAGTGCTTGTCGCACCGCCGTGGGGGATGAGGAAGCTGAGTTAGGCTTTGCCGGGTTAGCGGTACAAGCTGGGGTTAAATCGGCACTGGGAAGCCTCTGGTATGTCAGTGATGAAGCAACGTTGGGACTAATGACTGAATTTTACCGTCAGTTAGAGACAGCACCGATTAAATCAGAAGCGCTGCGACAGGCGCAAATTTTGATGATTCGGGGAGAAGTGCGGTTAGAAGAGGGGAAATTATTGGGGAGTGGGGAGAGTATTTCGTTACCTCCAGAGTTAGCACAAATAGGAGATAAAGATTTGTCTCATCCCTATTTTTGGTCAGCATTTACGATGATTGGTAGTCCATGGTAGCAAGAGGAGGCGATTGAAATCGCTGCTACACAAACTTTCGTCCGCCTGCGCGGACTAGGTTATAACGGGGGTAGCGTTCTTCGGATTTAGTATTATGTAAACCCATCCTGTTTCTGGTGTTGTTAATTATACCAAGCGAGTCGCCCCTACAGGTTAAAGCGGCTTTTCTGTATCATGGGACTAACGATAGGTTAGCGCCATTAAAGTCGGGCAAGAGATATAATACTGACTTAAGTGGAATGACACTGAATTAAGGCTGGTGGGCATTGCCCACCCTACGGGGTATCAAGGGTTTTGGCGATTCCAAAATGCCAATTTTCAGTGCCATTGGATTTAAGTGCTAGCTATAATATCGCCGCACGATATTTAGCCGATAAACTTAAACTCACCGCTTTTAGGGGTGAGTTGAACATTAGTAAAAAGCACCCAGTTTTCATGTCACAAGCATTTATTTTAGCTCACTTGAGTCACACATCCTCTGTACCGAACCTGATCGCATCTGAACCGACGTTAAGTACGATTTTAATCGGGATTGCGATCGCGTTTGGATTCGGTGCGGTTCATGCACTCTCCCCTGGACATGGTAAAACCCTTGTAAGCGCCTATTTTATTGGCTCTCAAGGAACCGCACAGCAGGCTGTTTTACTGGGATTAACCATAACCTTTACCCATACGCTGAGTATTTTCCTCTTAGGTGCGATCGCGCTGTTTGCGTCTCAATACGTTTTGCCCGAACAATCTTATCCGGTGCTGAGTTTCGTGAGCGGGTTAACCATTGGTATCCTCGGATTGAGCTTGCTGAGAAAGCGGCTGCATTCCCATTCCCATTCCCATTCCCATTCACATTCACACGTACACTCACCCACTAGCCTTTCATCTCTGGTTAAATTAGGGATTGCGGGGGGATTAATTCCTTGTCCTTCAGCATTGGTGATGTTATTGAGTGCTGTGGCTTTGCACCAGATCAGCTATGGACTGTTTTTAGTGGGCGGGTTTAGTCTAGGGTTAGCATCAGTGTTAGTTATTTTGGGTGTCGTCGCCATTTATGCTCGCCAGTGGCTGGAGCGATTGCCACAAACGGATCAAGTGTTGCAGAAGTTATCAATTTTGAGTGCGATCGTGATCATGGTCATTGGCTTTGGTATAACATTTGTTTCAATCACCACCTCTCTATAAGGCAAAATCAATCACAACCTTTTACAGATATCCAATGAAAGTAAAACAGTTCTTTGTTGTTCTACTGGTACTTATCAGTCTTTTGGGCTTTCCCAGCCAAGCACTAGCCCATGGTGTGGAAACCAACTATCACTTAAAGATTAATTCCCTAGAAATTCAATCCGTGTTCAGCACAGGGGAAGCGTTTAAAGATGCACCTGTGATTGTCCATCCTCCTGAGGGTTCAAACTATGCGCCGATTGCAGGAAGGACAAACGAACAAGGGATGTTTGTCTTTGAACCCGATTACTCCGTCAGTGGAGAGTGGGAGGTGGAGATTGGTGAAGACAGTCATTGGGATATGTTAGTGATTCCGGTGAGCGATCGCGGAATTGATGTCGAGGCGATCAGCCAGATTCAGGAGGATCATCCTCACCATCATCACTATCTTGCCAGTCAAATTATTGTCGTGGTGCTTGCCATTGGTTGTGGCATTAGTAGTCAATTTATCAGCCATAAATTCAAGAATTAGTCTCGTAGGGGCGCACACTCCGTGCGCCCACAGGGAGAAAAACAGGCGATCGCAATTTTGAGTTGTGACGAACAATGATTCCAATTATAATCCCACAAACCCTAAAAGTTACTCAGGAGCAGTTTGAGGAACTCGCTGCGGCTAATCGCGATGTGCGACTCGAACGAACAGCGATAGGAGAATTAATTATTATGCCACCCACTGGGGGAATTACAGGAAAACGAAATATTGATATAGAGGGACAACTGTGGTTTTGGAATCGCCAGACAAAACTAGGGGTTGCTTTCAACTCTTCTACTGCATTTCGGCTTCCTAATGGTGCAGATCGTTCTCCTGATGCATCGTGGGTGAGTCAAGAACGATGGGATACATTGACACCCGAACAACAGGAAGCATTTCCGCCACTGTGTCCGGATTTTGTGATTGAATTGCGTTCTAAGAGTGACAATATGGAACCTTTACGCAAAAAGATGCAGGAATATTTAGACAATGGGTTGCGTTTGGGGTGGTTGATTGATGCGAAGAATAAAAGGGTTGAAATTTATCGACCGAATCGGGAGGTTGAGGTTTTACAGTCGCCTGTGAGTTTATCAGGGGAAGATGTTTTACCTGGATTTGTACTCGATTTACAGGTGGTTTTGGGGAGTTAACAGTTAACAGTTATCAGTTAACAGTTATCAGTTAACAGTTATCAGTTATCAGTTATCAGTTATCAGTTATCAGGGAGTGGATATGAAGAGTATTGCATACCAGAAAGCGTATCGATTTGCTATTCGGGTTGTTAAAGCTTACCAATATCTCACTGAAAACAAGAAAGAGTTTATTTTATCAAAACAGTTAATTAGAAGTGGAACTTCGATTGGTGCGAACCTCGCTGAAGCAAACGGTGCTATATCTACAGCAGATTTTTCTGCTAAAGTATCAATAGCCTATAAAGAGTGCCTAGAAACCAAATATTGGCTATCTCTGTTGAAAGATACAGGATACATTGCGGAAAAAACCTTCAATAGCATACACGCCGACGCTGACGAGATAGGCAAAATCCTCTTCTCAATCCTCAAAACAACCCAACTCTCTGACAACTGATAACTAACAACTGATAACTGACAACTGATAACTGACAACTGATAACTGACAACTGATGACTGATAACTGACAACTGATGACTGATAAAGGATTTAGTAAACCATCGACTGTGCCAACGCGGGATGCCAAGACGTTTATGCTGGCATTCATCAAGCGTGTGAGGAAAACCCAGGGCAATAAAGCCCAGGTTGATGATTTTTTACAGTCTAAACTAGCCAAGCTGGATGAATCACTATTGGCAGCATTACCGCTAGTGTTTGCAAGGTTGACGGCAGATCAGTTGCCGGACGAGCGGAAAAACATTGCACGATTGTTTGGATATTTTGGTATTTCGATTCGACAGTTTCCTTTGGGTGATAAGAAGCTGAACCTGGAGTTGAGCATCTCAGCTTATCAACTCGCCCTGAAAGTTTTTACCCGTGAGGCATTCCCCCAAGATTGGGCGATGACGCAAAACAACTTGGGCAATGCTTACAGCGATCGCATCCGGGGAGAGCGTGCGGAGAATCTGGAACAGGCAATCGCTGCCTACGAATTGGCTTTACAGGTTTATACCCGCAAGGCATTCCCGGAAAAATGGGCGGGAACGCAAAACAATTTGGGAAATGCTTACGGCGATCGCATTCGGGGAGAACGTGCCGAGAATTTGGAACAGGCAATCGCTGCCTACGAGTTGGCTTTACAGGTAAGAACCCCTGAGGCATTTCCTCAAGATTGGGCGACGACGCAAAACAACTTGGCAAATGCCTATCTTTACCGCATCCGGGGAGAGCGTGCTGAGAATTTGGAACAGGCAATCGCCGCCTACGAATTGGCTTGGCAGGTAAGAACCCGTGAGGCATTCCCGGAACAATGGGCGGTGACGCAAAACAACTTGGCAAATGCTTACCGCGATCGCATCCGGGGAGAACGTGTGGAGAATTTAGAACAGGCAATTACCGCCTACGAATTGGCTTTGCAGGTAAGAACCCGCGAGGCATTCCCCGAAGATTGGGCGGCAACGCAAAACAACTTGGGAAATGCCTATGTTTACCGCATCCGGGGAGAGCGTGCCGAGAATCTGGAACAGGCAATTACCGCCTACGAATTGGCTTTGCAGGTAAGAACTCGCGAGGCATTTCCTCAAAATTGGGCGATGACGCAAAACAACTTGGCAAATGCTTACTGCAATCGCATCCGGGGAGAACGTGCCGAGAATCTGGAACAGGCGATCGCCGCCTACAACTTAGCTTTACAGGTTTCTACCCGTGAGGCATTTCCTCAAAATTGGGCTGAAACGCAAAGCAACTTAGCAGAGGCACTGATGCAACGTGCCACACTAACTGAAAATCTCAATAATTTAGATACTGCCATTACTTTGCTACAGGAAGCCCTAGAAATTGCAGTTCCCCGCAGTCCCAACTTTATCGACTCCCAGTATCGCTTAGGAAACGCCCTCTCCCGTCGCTACGAATACAACCCAAATCCCAGTGACTTAGAGCAGGCGTTGCAGGCGTATAAAATTGCCTTAGACGCAATTAGCCCAGAACATTACGACAGACAGCATATCTGGCAAGCCATACCCACAACCCAGTCCATTTTAGGCAGTCGTCTGGTTCATGATGGACAATGGCAGGAAGGGCTACAACTTCTACTCAACAGCGTTAACCAACTTAGCACGGGAAGCGATCAGCTAGCCCACGCTAATGCTCTTTTCCAAATCGGACACGCCCACGAAACGCTCAGTGATTGGGACAATGCCCGCCTCTACTATCGGGATGCCCTACGCCTGTATGACCATCTCCACGATGCAGTCGGTATTGCTAAAAGCCGTCATGGGTTGGGAAGTGTACTGGTGTCTCAAGGATATCTGAAAAAAGGCATGGCTGAACTATTTAAAGCCCGTGAGCGTTATCATCAATTGAAAAAGACCGACCAAGCTGCTGAAGTAGATAATCTCTATCAAGCAGCACAACGAGCAATGGAACGACAAGCAAGGGAGGTTTATGTATGACCACGGCTGACGATATTTTTGACCAGTCGGTAAACAATATTCAGCGTTTAGGACTCAAAGAGATTCCCTTTACCGAAAGCCCCACCGATTTGCGAAGCGAAACCCTGAACCATATTTTCACAGGACGACAAGATGAACTGCGCCAAGTGTTTAATCTGTTCCAAAGTCGTGAACGTCGCCGTATTCTAGTCTATGGTCGGTTAGGAATTGGCAAAAGTGCCTTTTTGCTAGAAGTGATATCCGTGCTGCGCCGCAAGCGTCCGAAAATGCTGACCACTTACATTTCCCTACCCGCTAATTTGGATCTCGCCACAACTGCATTAATTGCCCTAGCTCAAGAAATGACAGATGACGAATGGGCGCAACGTCAACTGTATCAGATGGGGATTCCTACTGAAAAAGTCTTGAAGGAACGCAGTTCCGAAGTCGGGGGCAATATGGTGATAAATGCCAAGACTAGCGAGAAAGATTTACCCATCACCAAACCCCAATATCCCACTGTCAGCCTCAACACCCTTTTAAATCGGGCGCAAAAGAAATATCCCGAAGGTGTGGTGATTGCAATTGATGATCTAGACAAGCAAAATCCTCATCAAGTCAGGCAATTAATGCACGATGCTCAGGGTACATTAAAAGGTCCGGCGTGGTTCTTGCTAACAGGACACCCAATGGGTTTAATGGGAGATTTACTCACCAGTGAACGCGGTTTATTTGACCTACAACTCAAGCTAGAAGAAATGGATCAGGAAACCACCTATCAGATGCTGATCAATTACCTGAGCAGTGCGCGGATTAAAAATGACTCCACTGATGCGAATGATCCGCGTTCTGTATTACCCTTTCTACCCGACACAGCCAAGCACTTTTGTCAGGTTTCTCTAGGTAAACCCCGTTTGTTCAACCGATTGGGTAGCACAGTTTTGTCAACGGCGGCAAATCTTCAGGTCGATAAAATTACCCCAGAGGTTTTGGACAAAGGTTTAAAAGCAGCAGAGCCAACCTTGCGCCAACAAGCTGCATTGAACGTGCAAGAAGAGCGAATTCGTGCCTTATTGCAGCAGCGAGGTAGCCTTTCAGATGAAACAATAACGATAGATGATCTGGAACAGTTAGGCTTCCGCAGTTTTAGCCAAATTTTGCCTTATTTAGAACGATTAGAAGAGGCAGATTTGGCGCATCAGATCAACCAAGACGATACCAAAACATTCGCCCCGATTCCTCTCCCCCCGGCGGACGAGGAGCCACCCCTAGATAGTTGAGTTCAATAGTAGAAGCTGCTGAATGAAAACCTGTAGCGCTGATCAGATGAGTGACCCCAATCCTCAGTTGAATGGTACTGAAATTTTGGATGGTGGGCAATGCCCACCCTACAGTATATCAAAGTGGCGTTTGTGCGTAAGTCCTGTAAAAGCGCGATCGCACGCCCCAATTTTCTGGCATCCTAGAGATGATTACCTGTCCCCTAGAACAGCTTCATGCCCCTTTCCCACTGCACCAACAAAGAAGTCCCACCAGCATCTCAACCCACAGACGTTGATTGGCGTAGAGGTTTTGCAGCATGAAGCCAGATAGCAAGTACCAGCCACTCCTAGAATTTCTGCAACAGAGCAATCAAGAGGAAGTCATTCTCACCTTTGCAGAAATTGAGGAAATCATGAATGACACCTTACCCGACTCAGCACGCAAAAAACGGGCATGGTGGAGCAATCGCAGCAAAGGCGCACTGCAAGCTTCAGCTTGGATGGAAGCCGGATATCGGGTTGAGGATGTTGATTTTGAGCAGCAACGGGTGACATTTCGCCAACCTACGGCAAAACTTAAAGTTCAGCGCGTGGGTGACACTGTACTGTGGAACGCTCAACTCATCAAAGCACTGCGCCGCCACATGGGTTTAACCCAGGTAGAGTTTGCCCAAAGGCTTGGTGTGCAACAGAAAACTGTCAGTAATTGGGAAATTGGTCTATATGATCCGCCTCTGTCTACTTCTAAACATCTAGAATTGGTTGCTCAACTAGCTGGATTCAGATACGAGGAAGGGTCAGAAAATTTGGAGTAGGGTATTGACACAGGAGTAACTCGTTTACTATATTGTCATAATGGTCGTTGGAGCTGACAATAGTCAAGCCTCAACAACCCAAAAATTTCCCAAACCACCGCTATCGCTGCGCTTATTGAAGTTTAAACCTGCTCCCGTCAGGTTGGGTTTGTATAGCTACGGTTTCAACCGCCAAGCCGTTCACAATAATCTACCATGCAACCTATACGCCATCGCATCAACCCCAACACCTTCGTCATCACCCTTCGACAAATCGCCAAACACCTGAGAATCCCCCAAGAGCGCATCCTCAACTGGGAAAAATGGCATAACGTCCTTTGGGTGCATATCAAAGGAATCGGCGGTTACTTCGTCAGCTACCGCCAAATTGAACAGTGGATTGCCGCTTGTCGCACCCTCATACGCTATTGTCCCAACCTCAACACCCTCGATATCCTCTGGCAATCAATCTGCATTGAAGCCCAACGCTATACAAAAGAGGCATTATCCCGACTTGAAATAATCTACCAGCAGCGATATGTCTATTTATCCAACCGCTAAAAAACCTAAAATCACAAGCCACGGTAGTAGGGGTTTGGTTACCAAACCCCTACAGTTTCCAAATGACAAATGACGAATGACAAATAACGTAGCTTGCTTCTCAAGGGAAGCGAGTTCTCAACCGTTAACTTTAATGTCCACCGATTTAGGAACTGTGCCGTTCTTGGGCGAATTGAATCAACTGATCAACTAATTGAGGAAACGGCACACCACTAGCTTCCCAAAGTTGAGGATACATACTGGTGGCGGTGAAACCCGGTAAAGTATTAATTTCATTAATTAAAACTTCTCCAGTCGCCTCCACATAAAAGAAATCCACCCGTGACAAACCCGCTGCATCTACCGCCGCAAATGCTTGGAGTGCCATCTCCTGAATCTGACGACTCACACCATCAGGTAACGGTGCGGGAATGGATAACGTGGCACGACCTTCTGTATATTTAGTTTCATAGTCGTAGAAATCGCTGGTATAACTAATTTCACCCACCACAGATGCCTTGAGATTATCATTGCCTAAAACCGCACATTCCACTTCCCGCGCCACGACTCCCGCTTCCACAATAATTCGGCGATCATAACTGGCTGCACTATCTAAAGCTGCTTCCAATTCACTTCGCGATCGCACTTTGGCAATACCCACCGATGATCCTAAATTAGCGGGTTTAACAAAACAGGGATACCCCAGGGTTTCCTCAATCTGATCACACAGTTTCGGGAAAACGCAGGGATTTGACCATACCTGAGCGCGACTCAATCCCTTATACTTCACTTGGGCGAGCCCCACTTGATCAAATACCTGTTTCATGGCTATTTTATCCATTGCCACTGCCGAACCTAAGACACCCGAACCCACACAAGGAACCTGCATTAACGTCAACAAGCCTTGAATCGTACCATCTTCGCCATTAGGTCCGTGCAAGATGGGAAACCAAACATCCACCTCAGCTAGCTGAGGTGGAAATTGCCAGAGGTTTCCGTCTCCATGGGTATCTAGAGGCTTTCCCGATGCCAAAACCTGCTCAGCGATGTCTGGGGGTTGCCAGATGCCATCTTTTTGAATATAAATCGGTAAAACCTCGTACTTATCCGTATTTGGCGGCGTACTTAATGCTTTCGCGATCGCTTGTGCTGAACAAATCGAAACCTCGTGTTCTCCTGAGCGCCCCCCAAATAGCAGTCCGATCCGTACTTTTGTCATGTTTTCGTTGATTGTTGATGGGTCAAAGACTTATCGTACTTGGTCAGGGTGAATTTCGTAATACCAAATTCGGGTTAACTCCCCTACCAATGACGAATGACAAATAACTCATAAACCATAAAGCAGAATAATCAAGGGGGGAATAACAACGGTCATCAAAAGACTCAGGGGAGCGCCCACGCGGAAAAAGTCCAAAAACCGATAACCTCCTGCACTGTAGACCATGGTATTGGTTTGATAACCAATCGGTGTCATAAAGCTATTCGACGCCGCAAAGGTGACAGCAAACATAAAGGCAAAAGGATTGAGATCCAAAGTCTGAGCCACTTGCACCGCAACGGGTAAGAGTAAAACCACCGAAGCGTTATTAGATAAAATTTCGGTCAACAACGCTGTAATCAGAAAGAAAAACGTCAGCATCCAATAGGGAGAGAAACTACTACCAAGGGTGACAAGATTATCAGCTAACCATTTAGTCGTTCCCGAATTTTCCATGGCAATTCCCAAAGGAATTAATCCGGCTAATAGAAAGATAATATCCCAGCGCACCGCACCATACAGTTCCCCTGGCTTCAGACAGCCCGTGAGTACCATTAAAACAACTCCTGCTAAGGCACTGACCAAAATCGGCAATAGGTTAAACGCAGCAACCAGTACAACTCCCACACCAATTGCCACAGCAATTCCGGCTTTTTCTCGCCGAAACGTTTCCATGTCTCGTTGCTCAAAGACCAACAAATCTCGACTGGTTTGTAATCCGACAAAGCTTTGCTTAGGTCCTTGCACCAAAAGTAAATCGCCAAACCGTAACGGAACTCTACCCAAACGTTCCCGGACGAATTCTTGTCCACGACGAATGGCTAATACAGTCAGGTTATAGCGTTGCCGAAAGCGAAATTCTTTGAGAGTCGATCCGAGTAAATCAGAGTTCGACAAAATTAAGACTTCGGCAATCGTATCTTCCCCGGATGTTAAATTTTCTTCAATTGATTTTTTACTAAATTCTACATCTGGAAAAATATCGATTCCCCGTTCATCTTTAATATTCAGCAAACATTCTCGCCTTCCCCGCACAATTAAAATATCCCCAGCCTGCAACACTTTGTCTGCAAGAGGTTGAGCGAAACGGCTGTCGTTACGGATGATCTCCAGCACGTCCATATCAAATTTGCGCTGAATTTGAGTCGAACGTAGGGTTTTTCCGACCAAGCTGGAACCTGGGGGAATCACAATTTCACTCACATAGTCCTGAAGTCCATACTCTTGAGTATCACTACTGGAGATTTTGCGATTGGGTAATAATCGGGGAGCAATTAACACCAGATAGGTCAAGCCAATCGTGAAGGTGAGCAGTCCTAGTTTGGTGAATTCAAATAAACTGAATGTGCCGTACCCCAATTTATCCGACAAACCACTTGCCAAAATGTTGGTCGAAGTGCCAATTACGGTAATCATTCCCCCTAAAATCGTAGCGTAAGACAGGGGAATAAGCATTTTGGAGGGAGAAATCCGCTGCTGGCGACATAAATCTTCCACAATCGGCAGAAAGACAGCCAGGACGGCAGTATTATTGATCACACTACTAATCGAACCGGCAATTGCCCCCAACGCTAAAATCTGCTGGGAGGACGTTTTACCTCCCCACTTCAAGAGGAGTTCACTGATGACTTGAATAGCGCCAGTGCGGGCAATTCCCGCACTGAGGATAAACATTGCCATCACGGTAATAGTGGCTGAACTACTAAACCCGGATATTCCTTCCTCAGGGCTGACTAATCCCAGTACAATCAGCAGCACCATGATGCTGAGTGCGGTAATATCAACGGGCAACCATTCGCTGATGAATAAAATCAGAGTCAGTACGATAACACCGAGGGTGAGAAGAATCGTCATAGCGGGTAAGATGCATTAAGCGGCAAATCGCGGTTTAGTTAACGCTGAATCTAATATACTCGCTGAAATTATTAAGCCATCCCTTGATAAATCTCCTCAGCCACTCGTTTCAGGCGTCGTAGCTGGGCTTTCATATCCTGCTGTGTCCAGGTTGTGGCAAAGGTATTAAAGCCCCAACTGACGAGAGGATTGGGAATTTCAAACTCAAAACGATTCAGCAGCCTCGTACCTAGAATCGTGGGTTGACATTCCCAGCGATCGCGCCCTCGGAAAAATCCTTGGAATTGCCAAACGACTAAACCGGGTTCGCGTTCCACAACGATACTGTTGAGGGTAGGCTGTACTAAAGGAATTTGAATCACAAAGCGACTGCGACTACCAATATCTGTACTCCACTCACCCACCGGATAGCAGCGCAGGGCTGGATTGAGCCAACGGTGCATCAGCGTCAGATCCGTGATGCAGCGCTCAACAGTGGTGGCGCTGGCTTTAATGGGGATGGATTGTTCAAAAACTTGAGAATTGGACATTTAAACCGATAATAGGGTGTCGATCGCTGGTAATCTGGCTTGTATTACTACAGCGCCAGCTCGCTGTGTCTGACTCAATCCGGATCGAATCTCCTCTATTGTGCAAAAAGGGAGGAAGATGAGGCAATTCGCAGATAGGGAGACTCCTGGTAATACCCGATCTACGGATGCAGGAGTATTGTCTTGCGAGCTGCTTCACTTGCCCCACCGATTTGGCAAAGAGATAGGCTGTACCCTGATGAACGCCGAAAAAAGCTGATTTGAGGGAGAAAAACCAACATAAGCTTGATTTTTCTGACCAAATTCCCCATAAAGATAGAGGTAACGCCGTAATTAGCAATACACCGTTAGCTATGACGAGCTGAAGTGAAAAATCTGGCATTGGCACAAAAACGTGGAGACAAAGATATCGATGGATTGAGAGGATATAGATGCTCGATGAATTGTAGCCCGAAAGTTACAGATTGTTTGTGAGAGCGTTTACTGTTAGAGACTATTAGATAAGGAAGACTATGAACCAACCTTGGCAAGGAATTATCCCAATTGGAGGTGTGCCCCCTTGGGTGCATCCCCTCTTAGCCCAACAAACATCAGAACCCATCCAAGAAGCTCAGGCTGGTATTCAGGGAATTGGGCAAAATTTGAGTAGCTTCGTGCCGAATCTAATTGCGGCAATTGTCATCCTGGTTGTCGGTATTATCATTGCCTTGATTGCCAAGGCAATTACCAAAGGACTGCTCAAGCGCACCCGTATCGACAATCAAATTGCTGAGTGGTTCGCTGGCGGTCAACAAGGGGCAGAGGCTCCGCCGATCGAGAAATGGATAGCCGGTGCAGTTTACTGGATTATCATCATCTTCACGGTGGTAGCGGTTCTGCAGACGTTGAAGCTGGAGGTTGTTTCTCAACCGCTGAATAATTTCCTCGACCAAATCCTGATCTTCTTACCCAAGCTTTTCGGAGCGGCAATTCTGGTGGTAGTCGCTTGGTTGGTAGCAAGCTTGGTCAAGCTGATTACAATCCGAGGACTACGGGCATTAGGTTTGGATGAGCGTTTAGGTGAACAAGTCAATGAGACACCCCGTTCCGGAGACGGTGAGACTCAACGTTCAACCAACCAGTTCTCCCTAAGTGAAACGATCGGGAATGCTCTGTACTGGTTCATTTTTCTGCTATTCCTGCCCTTAATTCTGGATGCGTTGGACTTGCAGGGCACTCTGGAACCCGTGCTGGAGTTACTCAGGGAAATTCTGGCAATCTTACCGGATATCTTGGCAGCACTGGTAATTGCTGCGGCGGGTTGGTTAGTGGCTCAGGTTGTGCGTCGCATCGTCACCAATCTTTTGTCAGCCGCTGGAACGGATCAATTAGGAGCGCGATTTGGACTGCAAAGTGCGCCAGGGGGTAAGTCACTGTCCTGGATTATTGGCACGACTGTTTATGTCTTAATTTTGATCCCCGTCGCCATCGCGGCACTGAATACCTTACAGATTAATGCGATCTCAGAGCCTGCGATCGCGATGTTAGAGCAGATTCTTGACGCCCTACCCAAAATCTTTACGGCAGCGTTGATTCTGTTTATTGCTTACGTCTTGGGGCAGTTTGTCAAGGATTTAGTCACCAATATACTGACCAGCATTGGCTTTAACAATGTTTATCGCTGGATCGGTGTACCGGAACCTCGCCCCAGTCGCCCTGCTCCCACTCCCCCCCCTGCCGAACAGCCCGATTTAGGCATACCCACTCCGCCGACTGGAGCCCAAACCCGGCTTCAATCTGAATCAACTCCCTCCATTCGTACACCGTCAGAATTGGTGGGTATTATTGTATTCGTCGCCATCCTCTTGTTTGCCACGGTTGCGGCTGTGGATGTCTTGCAGTTTGAAGCGTTAACCCTGATTGTCAATGGGATTATTGTGATCGCGGGTCAAATTCTGGCGGGGTTAATTGTCTTTGCCGTTGGCTTGTACTTTGCCAATCTTGCCTTTAACTTGATTACCAGCTCGCGATCGCGCCAATCCCAAATCCTGGCACAAGCGGCTCGGATTGCGATTATTGCCTTTTCCGTGGCGATGGCGCTGCAACAAATGGGTATCGCTGGTGATATTGTCAACTTAGCCTTTGGCTTACTCTTGGGCGCCATTGCTGTCGCGATCGCGCTGGCGTTTGGACTCGGAGCTCGTGACATTGCGGCGGGTCAAGTTCGCGAGTGGTTAGCATCATTCAAAGAAGATAGACCCCCCGGACCCCAATAACGGGAAAGAGAATCGAACAGCTTTGAATTCGATCCCCTGCATTTTGTGGCAGGGGATTCTGATTTTTATCACCCATTCTCACTGATTCAGCATTTCTAGAGAGAAATGCGATCGCGCCTCTTATTTCGGTAGAGCCTTGAGCTGGCTTGGGTTAAGGGTGGTAGAGTTGAGGTGAGGCGGGGAGCACCTGACTTTTCACTCTATGTCTTAAAATCGGCGAAAGTCGGGGCGGGTTTAGTTCAGTTAATGGTTTGAGCTGAAGCGTTATTGGTAAAACCCGCCCCTACACACGAGAGGCGTCAAGATATTGTGCTGGGGTATCATGCTCCCTATGCGCGGCAGTACACAGAGTTTGCTGTGGGTTAAACTTCTAATTCGCGATCGCGCTTCTTGTGTCGGAGGAGTCTTGATTCGGCTTGGGTTAAGGCTTGTAGGGATTGCGCTTCTGTTATCTTTCTACTAAGATTCAGCTTCCTCTTGTTCAAATTTCACCTTATTGTACGCATCAGCTAGGGAAATTTGAAAATCGACGGAAGAAAGTGCGATCGCCTGATCAGATTCATCATATTCACGATCAGATTCATCATATTCACGAAATGACCATCGCTTCGCGTCTGTCTTAGAAAAATGTTCTACATAAATTTTAGTTTGGTCGAGCAGCAAGTATTCCTCAAATATTGGTATCGTGCGGTACAATCTAAACTTTCCACTCCGGTCATACCCCTTCGTTGATTGGCTCTCCCGTACTTGTGGTGGAAAACCCTATATTAGTGATAGCTTCCCTAAAAACATTGTTTTGAAAGCCTTGCCCCACAAAGTTTCCAAGAATAATCAGGTTTGCTTATCACCCTAGGTACGGGAGAGCCTCTCTTGAATTAGAAACAACCAGATAACCCCGCCACATTGAATTACAGTCTCAATCCCTAATTCGGTAGGATCAACAGAAGATCATCTCAAGTATAATCGTCATGGTAAAAGCACCCTTACCGCATTTGACCATTCCCCCTCTGGCAAATGGCGACAAGCTCACCCGCTATGAATTCGAGCGTCGCTACAATGCCATGCCTCACCTGAAAAAAGCCGAATTGATTGAAGGAATTGTCTACATGGCTGCTGCCTTACGATTTAAGAGCCACGGTGAACCTCATGGTCAAATTATCACTTGGCTCGGAACTTATGCAGCCATGACTCCTAATATTTCCATGGGAGACAACCCAACAGTTCGTTTAGATCTCGATAACGAACCTCAACCCGATGTCGTTCTTTTGATCAACCCAGAATCAGGTGGTCAAACACAGCTAAGTGATGATGATTATATCGAAGGAGCGCCAGAGTTAATTGTCGAAATTGCTGCCAGTAGCGTTGCCATTGACCTTCATGCTAAAAAACAGGCATATCGCCGCAATGGAGTCAAAGAATATATCGTCTGGCAAGTTCTTGATCGCAAATTGAGCTGGTTCTATCTGAAAGAAGGCGAGTATCTGGAATTATCGGCTGATAACGATGGAATTATGCGAAGTCAAGTTTTTCCTGGGTTGTGGTTAGCCGTTGCCGAGTTATTAGCGGGGAATATGCCACCAGTATTAACGGTTTTACAAGCAGGTTTGCAATCTCCAGAACACAGGGCATTTGTCCAGAAATTAGCTAACGAATAATCATGCCCAACTGTCTGTAAGTAGGTGGGAAAAATTTAGCGATCGCGACCCTCTTAAGCTGATGTTTCTAGTACAACCTAAAATTGACTGTGTAGAGACGTAGCAGGCTACGTCTTTACATAATTTGAAAGCGTGAAGGTTAAATTATGGCTTACAGCGATTTCACCTCATTAGACCAACTCATTCCTTTAGGCATTAGCCAGGTTACTCCCGTGGAGAAACTTATCGATTTTGAGCCGATCGCTCCCAGTAACTTCTTAACCGAAGCCTTAAAACGATTCGTACCCCTGGCTACTGCCATCAACACCGAAAAGGCTCGGTCTGAGTATTTAATTGCTCCCCTTTTGAGTGAACTGGTCATGCTTAATCCCAATGTTTCCTTATTTTCTGGCAAAAACTTTACGGCTGATCCCAGTCTCGGACTCAACGGCTTTGTTGATTTTTTGTTCACCGCTAACCCTGACAAACTGACAATTAAAGCGCCCGTTGTTACCGTTATTGAAGCAAAAAATGAAAACATTAATGCAGGTTTAGCTCAATGTATTGCCACCATGTATGCCGCTTATTTAGTTAACCGACGCGACGCTGATATGGCTGCCAAAACTGTATATGGCACGGTGACTACGGGTCAAATTTGGCGGTTTTTATCCCTGACAACTCACCTTGAAGTCTTTATCGATCTTAATGATCGCTATCTTACTCCCATTGATGAACTCCTGGGTCTGTTAAATGCTTTGGTTACAGACCATTAATCCACTTCCAACGGTTCAATCCCCTTGTGTGTGGTAAAATGCTTTAACTCCTCCACCAACTGACCATCATTCGACGCCGTTCTCGCCCCCGCTTGGGCTGCCCATTGTTTCAGCGCTTCAATTTGCTCCCGTGCGATCGCGGCTAAGGGTACAGTCTCCTGAATCGCCCGCACAATATCCTCTGTGGTAAAATCTCGCCGTTGTCCATTCACCACCGTACCATAAGCCCGATGCATGGCATCAATAATCACCTGTTCAATCTCCGCACCACTAAAATTCTTCGCAAGTCGTGCTAATCGCCCTAAATCAAAATCCCGTAAGCGAGAAGGGCGTAAGGGTTGCAAATGAACCTTAAAAATATCCTTGCGTTCGGCTTCCGTCGGCAAATTCAAAAAGAAGATTTCATCAAATCTGCCTTTACGCAATAACTCCGCCGGCAAAATCTGTACATTATTCGCCGTCGCCACAATAAACACAGGATTCGTCTTTTCCTGCATCCAGGTAATCAGGGTGCCAAATACCCGTCTCGATGTTCCCGAATCCCCATCAACACCAGCGCTAATATTACCAAACGCCTTATCAATCTCATCTATCCATAATACACAAGGCGCGATCGCTTCACTAATCTGAATCATCTGGCGCACCCGACTTTCACTTTCCCCGACAATCCCGCCAAATAATCGTCCGGTGTCTAATCGCAATAAGGGCAAACGCCATTCATGGGCAATGGTTTTTGCGGATAGGGATTTCCCTGTTCCCTGAATTCCCACCAGTAAAATCCCCTTGGGATTGGGAATTCCATAGCGTCGCGCCTCTTCTGTAAATGCATCTTGACGCATTCGTACCCATTGCTTGAGATTCTCCAATCCGCCGACATTTTTCAACGATTCCTGGGCGGTAAAAAAGTCTAAAATTCCAGTTTGGCGAATGGCTTGTTTTTTCTCCCCTAATACTCCATCAATATCCGTTTCATTCACCTGTTGTTTGGCGGCTAATGCCTTTGCCAATACCCTGGCAATTCTGGCACGACTTAATCCTTGACAGGCTTTAACTAATTGTTCCCGCGCTAATCCAGTTACATTTAAGTTTTCCGGTTTAACCAGAATACTAATTAGGTAATCAATTTCCTGAGTATTGGGCAAGGGGAAATCAATAACCGTAACTTCCTCACTCAATTCTGCTGGTACTTCTAAAGTATGACTTGTGAGGATTAACGTTTTGCGAGAACGCTTAAGTTCCTTCGTGAGGTTCTTAAGCTCACGGATTACTGGCGCGTTGCGATCGCTCTGAGGATTTTTCAAGATAAAATGCAGATCCCGGAGGACAAACAGGGTATTTTCCTGAGGATCAGTCTTCCGAATCCGATGCAGCGCCCCCATCACTGAACCCTTATCTGCCCCATTATCCTCCCATCCCCGCACAATATCCCACAGTAAAACTTGGCGTTCCGGTTGCGATTGGGTAGCCACTGAAAGCAATACTTCTTCCACCGGCTCTTCTTCAACCGCTACGATATAAAGCAACGGATAACGCGCCCGGATCATTAAATCTAATTGTTCGACTAAGGTTTGATGGGGATTAAATGTATTTGTCATTTGTTATTTGTCATTTGTTATTTTCATTGGTCATTCGTCATACTCGCTATTCGAGAAGTAAACTGGTTTATTTGTTAAATAATTCTAGAATTTAAAACTCAAAACTCAAAACTCAAAATTTATTCAGGGCGGGTTTAGTGATATCTGGGTGAGGCAAGAAACGGTAGTAGTGAAACCCGCCCCTACATATTTTTCCTTAATTTATCGTAATCACTAAATCCAACGGGAAAGTCTGTATGCTCATCATAATCAGCCTTGTCTAGATTAGCGTTTGTCAGATTCACCCCTTTTAGTTTAGCTCCCCTCAAGTTGGCGTCACTCAAGTCTGCTCCCGTTAGATTTGCGCCCACTAGATTGGCGTGGGTAAAATTAGCTTGGCGTGACATCCTCCTACACCAAATCAGAGATTATGGTGTAGGCTTCCAACATCGCTGTTAGACATTGCTGCCCTACGCCACTTATCTAGGCTAAAAGCCCCCGACAGCCCGACTTGACAGCCAATTTCTTTCCCCCAGAGTCCCTGGGTACTCAGTTGCTCATAGCCTCGGTTACAAATTTCTTGTGCTGAGGCTATATCTCTATCGAGATGGTATTTACATTCTGGGCAACTGTGCCACCTATCAGACAGTTCTTTTCTGACTTCGATGCGGCAATTTGGACAAGTTTGAGATGTACCTCGGTGGTCAACTTCAGCGACGTAAACACCGCGTTGCTTAGCCACATAGTAGAGAATATCCCTGAACTGACCAAAACCTGCGTCAACTGTATGTTTGCCCAGAAAACCCCTTGCCATAGTTCGGAAATCGATATCTTCTAGGAAGATGGTTTCTGCCATGTCACACAGCTTGTGAGCCAATTTGTACTGATAGTCTTTGCGCTTGAATGCAATATGATTATGTAGTCGCTCTACCTTGAGTCTGGCTTTTTCATAGTTCTTGGAACGCTTCTGTCTTGCCGAGCTACAAGGTGCGCCTTTCGGCGGCGCGGGGTCTCGGCGCTGTTTTTTGGATAACCTGCGTTGTAGCACTTTCAGCCTACGGTGCATATCCTTGAAGAATTTACGTCCCGGTTCGACGAAACCATCACTGGTTGCTAAATAACTATTCAATCCAACGTCTACCCCGATGAAGTGACCATGAGGCACAGCATCAGGAATGGAAATATTAGATTGAATACTAATGACCGCAAACCAACCCACCGCTTTTTTAACTACCCTAACCTGTTTAACCACAAACCCATCAGGGATTGGACGATGTAGGTTGATTTGAACTTCTCCAAGTTTGGGTAGTTTAATCTGCCATCCGGTTAGAGGGTTTACCTTGAATTGAGGAAAAAGTATTGACTTCATTTGCCCATACTTTTTGAACCTCGGAAACCCATAACCTCGATTCCGGAAGAAATCCCAAGCATCATGTAAACGCCTAATGGTTGTTTGTAACACTTGAGAAGGCACTGTCTTCAGCTTTGGGAAATTCTTTTTAGCCTTGGGTAGGTTGTTTTGCTGTTGCTGATATCCAGGAAAAGGACGGTCAACACTGATTATGTATTCCGATTCCAAACTACACCTATCTATTGGACATTTTCTTGAAGAAATCCAATCCTTTAGCTCCCTAAGTGCATAATTATAAACACCCCGACAAGTTTCGAGCCACTCGTTTAGCAACTCAACTTGTTCAGCATCAGGATAAATTCGATAGGTGTAGTTTAGGGTTATCATACATTGATTATAACTAAGTCTACTGCAAGTGACAAGTTACGGTAAATATCAATTTTGAAAGTATCGAACCTTCAAAATTGACCTTGGGGAGTCAATGTATCTCAACACCAAATCAAAGATTATGGTGTGAGACTTATAGCTCCCCAAACCCCTCAACAGTTAAATCAATCTCGCTTAAGATTTTCCACTGTAAACAAATCCAGCTTAAATTTGCCCCTGAAAACGCCCGATTTCCGGCTTCATAACGGTTGAGGAGTTCCTTTGCTAATCGGATGATGTATTGGGTTAAGGCTAATTCTGCTTGAGTGGCGGCGTGTTTTTCCAGAAGATAATAGGCGGTTTGGTGAATCTCCCACAATTCATCCTCTAAGGCTTGAATGAGTATGTTTATGCCCTTTTGCCGATAATTAAGGGCGTTATGGAGGGCGGCTATTTTGGCATTCAGGGATAGGGGAGAGGATGGGGGGTTCTGACTCAACTGCTGTTTTACTCCTTCAATTCCGCCTAATACGGCGTCTCCTCTGGAGGTTGAACCGCCCAAAACCACATCAGTTTCTTGAGGTTGATTTGGATAAGCTGTCATAGATTTGGGGTTGGTGCGATCGCCCTGGCATAGACAATAAAATAAGGGCACGATAATACCGTACCCTTTTTGTGTCGTTCAGGGTTTATTGCCATCAACAATCAACAATAAACCCTGAACTAATACACTACTTTAGAACTTATGTCAAGCTGCACTAGTCAATCGCATCCCCAGCATCTTCTAATGTTCGCTGCGTCGATTTACTCGCTTGACTGGCTTTATCTCCCACGAAATCGGCTGTATCTTCTGCGGCGCGTTTCGTCTTTTTGGCTATATTTTCACCCGTTTCTTGTACCTTTTCTTTCGTGTCTTGAGCTGAACGTTTGGTAGACTTAGCCACATTTTCAGCAACATCCTCGGTGTTTTCCTTCACCTCTTTTGCAGAACGCTTGGCAGACTGGCTTACATCTTCAGCAGCATTCGTCGTATTTTCTTTGAGATTTTTAACGCCTCTCTGAGTTCCCTCAGTCAAACCCTCAGTCACATTAGTGGCTGACTCCTTCACATCTTTGCCAAGTCGCTCGACTCGCTTATTAAGCGGCGCTCCTTCTCGATAATTTTCGATAAACTTTTCAGGAGTATCCGCCCTCTTCTCCAGATTTTTCTGCGCGTTCTCAATTAGTTTATCAGGATTATCTTTTGCCTGTCGAGACGCTTTCGGAGAATCTAGCCCCTGATAGTCCTTCACTTCGCCTGTAGGCGTGAGAACTTCAGTAACATTTTTTGTCACATCATCAGCCGTCTTCGCCGATACTCCACTATTGCATCCAGTACTAATGAATACAAAAATGCCAGCCAGAGCCACGGTTAATAATTGAGTCAACCGCTTGCGTTTTAGCCAAGCTATCACTCTGCTCATAAAAAATCTCCTGCATTATGTTGTCAAAGAGTTATCCCAATTGTCTAAAGCAGTAATAGACAGGATAGGTTTCAACCCCTTCCCTTGTCTAGAACCATTTAATTCAACACTTTAGCAAAATGGCATACAATATCTCGGAACGACTCAAAGCGTCCGGATGAGTGCAATCCCCTATACTCAAGTTACGGTTATCGCACTCTTTAAGTCACCGTTCTCAAATTAATCTAACTGATTCAGGTTGCCCTACCGAGTTGTTGGATACATTGAACCTACTGCTGAAATCAGGATTTAGAGACATATTGTTGTCAGTGTAACCGTCTCCCCCCTGTTTGTATGGATTATTAGCGCCTCCAGCTTGAACAGGAGGATTTTCTGGACGCCCACTTTGCACGGCTGTACTACTACAGGCTGTGCCAATCAATAGGATCACGCTGGCTAAAACCAACGTTACTATCTGTCGCCAAAACTCACTCAGTCGTTTCACGCTATACTCCTAATCGATATGCACCTAACGATTGCCCAGCTTATCAGTATCCAGGCGATCGTTGTCTCTAGCCAAGGTGACATTCTACTTTATCGTGTAAGCGGCTCGTCTCTAACTCAAGACAGAGAAAAACAAATAGGGACGGAAACTACCCATCTGGGGATCGTCATACTCAAGGGAGCGAGAAGCAAGCTACGTCAATTGTCAATTGTTATTTGTAAGGGTTTGCGGAATATTTACAAAACTTAATATAGTTAGGTTAATTTGCACCAACCTACTTATGGCATTATGGCACGTCTGGAACATTGCTCCGGGAGTATATACAAAGCTGCTCAAGTATTTCCACTTCTCCTGTGTTCTCCATCTCAACCGCAAACTTTTCGGTCTACTGATTTTCAGGTTTCTCTTCCAAATTGGCATAGTCCCGAAGCTGAGAAAATACTCGGTAAGCATCTAGCTTAAAGTCTGAACTTATATTATTATCCATTTTTATCAGATTATATTGAACATTATCTGTATGAATGGCAAAGGTGATTTTAAACACTTCAAAAAATGTAATCACCCAACTACATTCATCTTCCGGATACTTGGTATAATATTGAATCAATTTAGCAATACAAGTTTCTAGGTGGTTGCGCGAATTGGGACAAATCATAATAATTTTCAGTAAGAGCATCGCCAGAGTTAAGTGATGACCTTGAGACATGAGTAGAATAAAGAGTGGTGACGGCTCATCTTGATTTTCCGTAGTAAAATAATCAATTAAACGGTTACAGGTTCTCAGAAGTAATGCCGCCTCTATTGTTGCCTCATGGTAATCTTGATAAAGATTATTTAATTTTTCGGTTAAGGTTTGATTTAAAGACTCAACCAACTCTTTCTTTTTTACTGAAAATATTAGATAATTTTGTAGGCTTTTCTTAAATTTTCTATAGTTTAACTCTTGGGTTTGCTCTAGAAATATATTAGCTACATTTTTATAACTAAACAGCCCATGTTTAACGACAATCTTTTTAACTAAATCAAGAACTTTATCTCCTAAACCTGTAGGATTTTGATGGATTGGTTCCCGGTGGATTGCTGATTGAGAGTGCGCCGTATACATCGCCAAATCAAACTTGAACTGATCTTTGAGCTTTTTGGACAAGATTCTGGCGGCTTCACGCTGCTCCACGGGGTTGTGCGGATTTGTATATTGAGGAACGAGTAGATAAGATATATAACGGTTACTCCAATGACCTGAATTTGAAGTTCCTTGTTGAGTAATAAATAATTTAAGTTCGTGATAGTCTGGACTGTTGATAAAATTTAAAAGCCACGTTCTTTGACGGCTTAATGTGGGTGATAATCTTTTTCGAGTAATTTGGACATCAGAAAATAGACGAATTAAGTCTTGACTCGCATTAAAATCCCTTAAAATATACCAATTATTGATAATAATATAACAGGATCGTTTAACTGTATTTTTGAATTCTTTTTCATCATTAGCAAAAATAATTTCTGATAATGCTTTAATCGCTTCCGGATTACCTTCTGAAGCATTATAGTCAATAAATAACAACTTAAATTCTTGCAAAACGGCTTCTGGAGGTTGCTGTCTAACCGTATCTAGCAAAAATTGATAGATAACATCCTGTGCCTGCTGAATAGGGAATCCTAGCGGGTTGGGTTGAGTACGAGACTCAGTATGATGAGTGTCTAAGATAACTTCCCTGATCATGAAAATCCTAAAGGACGCTTACGCCCTTACTGAAGGTCTAATAGTAGCAAGTTGATGACACCCTGCGTCAAGGCTACCGCTCATCGGCGTGTTCAGCTTGACGATCTCAAAATTGATATTGGCATAAACTCATCATATATATTTTCGCGAAAATATATAGACACATCTGTTCCCCTACTGCAAAGGATAGGGAACCAGGGGAAGTAGGGGGAAGTAGGGGGAGCAGGGGGAGCAGGGGGAGCAGGGGGAGCAGGGGGAGCAGGGGGAGCAGGGGGAGCAGGGGTACATTTTTCCTGATAGCGGTGCAAGGGTATGAAAGGGTTTTACCCTTTTTCCTTGAAGAGGAGCCAATATCAATACTACTCAAAGCATTGATAGTTAAGGGTTTTGGACTTGTGCAGCAAGCCCGAAGTAGAGACGCTCTACCAGAGCGTCTGCAAGCAGGGGAAGCGTTTAACCTGGCGATAGTCCGCTTAAGTCAGCGCGGCGAGGGTTGATAGCGAAGACAGCGCTTACTACAGACGAACCTTAAGAATGATCAGACTCAGACTTAATCCGATTAATTTCCCGTTGCAATTCGTCAAGTTGACGCTTTAATCGTTGCGCTTCCTGGTTTTGAGCCGCTTGTGATGACACATCTACCGCTCCTTCATCCGTCACTCGTCGATAATTGCCCTGACGAATTTGACGATACTCTTCTGATTTGACCCACTCTTGCAGATAGCGCAAGCGTTCAACTGGAAAAGGATGGGTGAGAAAAGAACCATTCCCACCGTTGTATAATAAAAATTTATAAATTTGATTAAGACTATCTTGGTCAAGGTCTTGAAACCGTTCAGATTGGCGGATGAATTCATCAAGGCTGCACTCATGACCATAAGCATGAGAACCCCCCGATAGTTTCATCATCGTTTTCATTACAATATTGATATCATCGATAACCAGTAAAGCCGCCCGATCTGACGATAACTCCGCTTTACGCCGCCATTCATAAAAGGCAAAGAGTAAACCACTGCTGACAATATTACCAATACCAAAGGTTAGATCTCCCAGGAAGGCAGCCGCACCCATCGCCCAGATTCCCATCTGAATTAAAATCGTGTGACCGCATTTGATATGTCCGAGTTCATGTGCCAAAACGGTGCGAATTTCGACTTCACTGAGTAAGTCTAATAACCCTGTATTCAACACAATATACGGATTGTCTTGTCCCAAGGCATAGCTATTCACTTGGGGGTTTTGACTGACAAATAGGGTGGGTTCTGGATGGATATCTAAATCTCGCACACATTCGCGAAATAAGCTGTAAATCGTGGAATATTGGCGCGGTCCTACTTGGATACTGTTGCCCATCAGATAGACGAATTGGGGACGTTCGTAGATAAATTCGACGAATTTGCGGGCAACAAGGTTAAATCCAGGAACATTCCGCAAGGCATCCTCGGCTTGTTGGTCTAGGGGATGTCGGAAGGCGTCGCTAGAAATTCCAGGATAGGTGGGCATAGGGGAATTGAAGCTACAACGTGGACGTTTGTCTTTCTATGCTAGCGATTTGTAGAGACGTTCCGGCGGAACGTCTCTCAGGCGGAACTGAAATTTTGGCTGGTGGGCAATGCCCACCCTACTGGGTTTAACCTCTGGTTTTGGCTGACCAAACGCGAGTGGGTAATCCCCAAATGTAGATAAAGCCTTCAGCGGCTTTGTGGTCAAACTGATCTTCAGAGGTATAGGTTGCCAGTTCTGGGGTATAGAGGGAATTGCTGGATGTTCGTCCAACAATGGTGGCATTACCTTTGAAGAATTTGACCCGCACGCTTCCTGAAACTCGCTCCTGAGTTTGCTGAATGAAGGCATCTAGGGCATCTTTTAGGGGAGAGTACCATAACCCCCTGTAAATCAGTTGGCTATAGGTATCTTCAATCCCTCGCTTATACTGGCTCACATCAGCGGTCAACGTCAGGCTTTCTAAGTCACGATGGGCGTGGATTAAGGTTAACAGAGCCGGGACTTCATAAATCTCTCTGGATTTAATGCCGACAACCCGATTCTCAATCATATCAATCCGCCCAACCCCATGATTTCCGGCTATCTGGTTAAGCTGAGTAATCAGGGATACAGGGTCAAGTGCTTGACCATTCAGCGAGATCGGAATTCCTCGCTCAAAGCCAATATCCACGTATTCTGGATCATTGGGAGTATCCGCGATCGCTTTGGTCATCAGATAGATTTCTTCCGGCGGTTCAGCCATGGGATCTTCGAGAATCCCCGCCTCAATACTGCGACCGAGCAAATTACGGTCAATACTATAGGGGGAGGATTTTTTCACCGGAGAAGGAATCCCAAAACGTTCCCCGTAGGCAATCGTCTCTTCCCGGCTAAACCCCCACTCCCTCGCTGGTGCTAGAACTTTCAAGTTAGGGTTGAGTGCGGTAATCGACACATCAAACCGCACCTGGTCATTCCCTTTACCCGTGCAACCGTGAGCCACGGCATCTGCACCATACTCTTGGGCAGCTTCTACCAATAATTTAGCAATCAGCGGACGCGCCAGTGCTGTGGACAAGGGATAGCGATTTTCATACAGCGTATTTGCCTGAATCGCTGGAAAGGCGTAATCTGTGACAAACTGTTCAGTCGCGTCTACCACCAGAGATTCGGCGGCACCGGATTTCAACGCTTTTGCTTTGATTGGGGAGAGCTCATCACCTTGACCCAAATCGGCGGCTAGCGTGATCACCTCTTTAACACCCCACTCCTCTTTGAGATAAGGGATACAGACGGAGGTATCGACTCCTCCTGAGTAGGCTAGTACAACTTTTTCAGCACGACCCATGAATTTCTTACCCTGGGAAACAACCAGGACATCATTCTAATCCGAAACGGGGTTTGTCTTGACGTTGCATGCAACGTCTCTACACGATCTGCCAACGTTACACCACCTGTAGGGGCTCTTCTGTGCCGTGCCCCTACCAAACCCAACCTGTCTCAAAACTACAATTATCGCACCGAGGAACTTTCTAAGGTTGATCCAAATCAACGCAGGATTTTCCATCTGTCGCTATCATGGAATCCGCCTCTAAGACAGACTGATTGGATGAGTTAGCCACACCCACAGGCTTACCGGAGTGCAAGAATGTGGAAATACCTGCTCTAGGGCGTGTGCGATCGCACCCTTTGGTCTGCTAAGAAGGGCATATCGAACCGAACCAGTGCAACGGTGTCAGATTTAATCGGGGTAGCATCTTTCTCAGCAACTATTCACAGGCAAGCCTGGTCGGTGATGTATACCGATGTTACCGTAAACCATGACCAATTGGTCAGCAATTTATCCCTATACCGGTCATATTCTGGTTGTCTGTCTGGGGGCTTTTGGCTTAGTCGCCCTACTCGCTGGGTTGATCTTTATTGGGATACGTCAGTCGATCTCACACTTGAGTCAACGGTCTAAATGGTTGACAAATTCCCTCAACTCTGAATCAGAATTACGTTCCTTATTTGATGCGGTGACGGAACTGATTTTCGTCAAAGATCGCCAAGGACGTTATCTGAAAATTGTCTCGACAAATCCAGACTTGTTAGGTCAACCTGTCGAAGCTATGCTGGGCAAAACTGAGTATGATCTTTTGGCGCGATCGCAAGCGGATCAGTTTGTCGGTTATATTCGCCAAGCTTTAGACAGCCAGCAGAGGGTTCAGGTTGAGTATCGTCTCACCTTGGCTGATCGAACTGTTTGGTTTTCAGCCAGTATTTCACCCATCTCAAAAGACTCTGTTCTCTGGGTAGCGCGGGATATTACCGAACATCAACAAACCCTAGAAGCTTTGCGAGCAAGTGAAGCGCAGTATCGAGATTTAGTCGAAACCCCGAATTGCATTATTTTGCGGTGGGATGTTCAAGGGCAGATTAAATTCATCAATCGTTATGGTCAGGAATTTTTTGGCTATGATAACGATCAACTGCTCAATAGCAATCTGGTGGGAACTCTCGTCCCGAATACGCCGCGATCGCAGCGGATGCTGTCTATTTTGATTCGAGCTATCCGCAAACGTCCAGAACGTTACCGGATCAGAACCGTGGAGACAATTCACAAGACTGGGGAAACGGTTTGGGTGACTTGGGCGAATAAACCGATTTTCAATGAAGAGGGTGAATTAATTGAAGTTCTCTCAATTGGCACAGATGTGACAGAACGCAAGCAAGCTGAAGCCGCCTTGAGAGAAAAAGAGGAATATTTACGATTAGTTATCGATAATATCCCACAACAAGTCTTTTGGAAAGATACTAACTTAGTCTTTCTCGGTTGCAATAAAAATTGGGCAAAGGCAGCAGGGCTAGAAAATCCAGATGTTGTGGTGGGGAAAACAGACTATGATTTACTTCCCAGTCGAGACATTGCTGAACTCTACCGTCAGCAAGATTTGCGGGTTATTACCCGGAATCAAGCCGAATTCCATGTTGTCGAAACCAAACAAAAACCCCCCACCGATGGGCAAACGGTTTGGCTAGATGTTAGTAAAATTCCCATCCATGACGCCGAAGGTAAGGTTGTTGGCGTTTTAGGGGTATTAGAAGATATTACCCAGCGCATTGAAGTTGAGAAGCAGCGCCTCCAAGCGGAAGCCGATTTGCGGGCGGAACAGGAAAAGTCAGAACGCCTATTATTAAATATTTTGCCAGAGGCGATCGCACAGCAGTTGAAACAAAACCACAATGCCCTAGGCAAGTACCACGGGGAAGCCCTCATCGCTGAACAATTCGACGATGTGACGATTTTGTTTGCAGATATTGTGGGGTTTACCCCCTTATCAAGCCGAATGCAACCGACAGAATTGGTTCAATTACTCGGAACCATTATCTCCACGTTCGATTTGCTGTCTGAGGAGTATGGGTTGGAGAAGATTAAAACCATCGGTGATGCTTATATGGTTGCCTGTGGTCTACCTGTACCTAGACTCAATCATACCGAAGCGATCGCGGATATGGCATTAGAGATGCAACGGGTGATTACTCAATTTCCTATGGATACCGGGGAAGCGTTTCAACTGCGGATTGGTATTAACACAGGACCTGTGATTGCTGGAGTCATCGGTATGAAAAAGTTTATTTATGATCTGTGGGGGGATACGGTAAACGTCGCCTCGCGGATGGAATCTCAAGGAATTTCTGGGGGAATTCAAGTTACTCAGGCAACTTACGAACGGTTAAAGGATAAATATATCTTGGAAAAACGCGGGATCATTGAGGTGAAGGGAAAAGGAGAAATGCTCACCTATTGGCTAACCGGGAAAGGGTGATTGGGATTTGTCCTTTGTTCATGGTTCATTGTTGATGGTTCATTGGTAATCCTCTTCCCCTGCTTCCCCAACAAGGGCGGGTTTAGTTAAGTTAGATGTTGTCTCCGGAAGGTTAATGGTAAAACCCGCCCCTACAGTTTGGCTCCCCCAGCTCCCAGACGCTTCTCACATCACGTCTGGAACAAGCTCCCTCATCTCCCCCATACCGGGAACACCTAATGTGCTGAGTACGGATTATACTACTCTTTGATTTTGTCAAGCACTTGCAAAAAATATTTACATTGCGTTACATTTGTTAACGTCAGAGGAAAACAAAGGAGACAAGCAAATGACGACACGCGGTTATAGCCTCGAAGAAGGAGACAGACTGAATAACTTTGCGATCGAACCCAAGGTTTATGTCGATGACACGCCACGCACTGGTTTGACACAATACGCGGAAAAGCTCAATGGACGTCTAGCGATGATTGGCTTCGTCTCACTCCTGGCTGTAGAAGCTCTGAGTGGACAAAGCTTGATTGGCTGGTTTACTAACCTCTAGACATCACCCAGCGCACTAGTTGAACCTTGTCAGGAAGAACATAATGAAAACTGATTTTGACTCTTTCACGAACAAAGATATATTTAGACCCGTTATTTTTAGGACTGATTTTAACAACTTTGATTCTCTAACACTGAACCAAGCTTGGTCATTGTTTTTTACAGCGGGTCAAGAAGATAAAGTCCTAGGAATAGAGCCGGAATTAGGTCTATTTTTCAACAACCTGTTAATCGCCGTTGGAGTGACAGGAACTCTTGCAGCACTCTTGATCAGTACCATTAACTAAGCTGGTGTATCCAGTTAGTTTCCGGTCAACCTTAATAGGTTTCCCACAAGTCCTGGTTATAATGACCAGGACTTACATAATACAGCAGTTTGCTCTGCTATGCGGTACATTGTCGATCCCCCTCGCATCCCCCTTAAAAAGGGGGACTTTTATCTACTGTACTTTATGGAGAGCGCAAAGCGCTGTATAGTAGAGAATTTTAAATCAAACAAACTTCCAAAACGCCAACTTGAGCTTTGCAAATTTCCGGGCGGCTTCTCATGGGAGTTCAGCGCATCTCCAAAGCGCTATCCTCCAAGGAGCGATCATGCCTGATGGCAAGGTTTTTGGCAAAATGAAGGGGTGGAAAAAGCGTCACTCAGTTGTCAATGTATTAAACGATTTCAAGGGTCTACCGTACACCGCTAAATCCATGACTATGACTTAATCAAAAAGCGAGAACAATAACTCATGTTCCCTGTTAAGCAGTTCCCTGTTTCATGTTCCCCGTTTGCCAAAAGATGCCCTCCAGGGGTATTGCAAATTATTAGGAAAACTTGTTGGATTTAATTGGGTATAGTATGAGAACCGCTAAAGCCAATCAATGAAGAAACCACTATTCATTTTCGCGAGTCTGATGGTCTTGACAACGGGAACCCTAATGGGCTGTTCCCAGAGTGAAACCACCAGCGAGACTCAGACACAAACAGAAACTCAGAGTGCAACTCAGGCAAGTCAAGGGAGTGGAACCCTAGAAATCCGGGCGAATGGAGAAGATTTTGTTCGCCATTCTTTTATATCAAAAGATGGATGGCAAATTACCTTTGACCATGTTTACGTCAACTTAGCAGATATCACCGCTTACCAAAGTGATCCGCCGTTCAATGCTGAGGCGGGTAGTAAAGTGCAAGCGAAAGAAAAAGTGGTTCTGAACAAAACCCACACCGTTGATTTAGCCGCCGGTGGGGAAGATGCTGAACCCATTCTCGTGGAAGAAGTTGCCGATGCCCCTGCCGGACAATATAATGCTTTATCCTGGAAAATGGTCAAAGCCGAGGAGGGACCGGCTGAAGGTCAAACCCTGATGATGATGGGAACAGCCGAGAAAGAGGGGCAAACCATTGACTTTACCATTGCCCTGAATCAACCCTTAGAATTTGTCTGTGGGGAATTTGTCGGCGACGAACGCAAGGGAATTCTGGCTCAAGGTGATACCGCCGACTTGGAAGCCACGTTCCACTTTGACCACCTCTTTGGAGACGCCGACGCCCCCGCTGATGATGAGATTAATACTGGTGCGTTGGGGTTTGAACCGTTAGCGACTCTAGCCAAGGATGGCACACTAGAGTTAGACCAAGAGCAGCTCAAGTCAGGACTCTCCCCAGAAGAATACCAGAAACTTCAGGAAATTCTTCCCAGTTTAGGTCACGTCGGTGAGGGTCACTGTGAAGAAATCCAAACCGTTGCCAACAAATCGAGTTAAATTGGTCATTGGTTATTGGTCAACCTCGATGTAGGGGCGGGTTTAGGGATTAATGTTGATGGTTTCTCTTAACTGGGATATAAAACCCGCCTTCCCTTTAATCAGACTGGGTTTTAACCGTTTCTAAGACATTAAGAAAATGTGAGCGATGAAGAGGAAATTGTTAGTCCCCCTTATCCTAATGTTAATGATGAGCTGGTCAGATAAAGCTACGGCTCATGGTGCCAAAATTAACTATGAAACCACGCAGGCGATTAAAATTGATGCGGCTTTTGATAACGGCAAACCCATGTCTAATGCCCAAGTTACGGTTTACTCTCCCCAAGATCCTTCTACTCCTTGGTTGCAAGGAACCACCGACGAAAATGGTAGCTTTGTCTTTGTTCCTGAACGCTCACAACCGGGAGAATGGGCGGTTCAAGTTCGCCAAGCGGGTCACGGTGATTTGATTACTATTTCTATGGGTGAGAATCAATCAGCAACAGAGAACACCGTCGATAGTCAAGTGATGAGTATTCAATCCAAGAGTGGATCTTTCACACCCGCTCAAATTGTGGTTATGGCGGTTGCGGTGATCTGGGGTTTTGTCGGTACAGCACTCTATTTTTCCAAAGGGACAAAACATGCTAAGTAGGTGGTCACAATTACGTTAGAATTGTTCATTGTTCATTGTCAAAAAAAATTAAGATCAGGGCGGGTTTTGAACAAATGTTATCATCAATCTTGAAACGTAAGTCCCTAAATCCGCCCAGACAAACCCGGTTTCATCGAGAGTCGTGAGGGGTAACGCGCCCTGCCCTATGCGCGAAGTGAAGGGTCAAAACTACACAAAAATTATGCATATTCCTGACGGTATCCTACCTGCTTCTGTATGTATTACAGGTTACGCAGCGACAGGAGGTTTCACTTGGTACTCCCTACGTCAAATTAACCGAGATCCTAATCCCCAAGAGAATATTCCCAAAGCATCTCTACTCACAGCCGCCTTTTTTGTCGCCTCTTGGATTCACATCCCCATCCCACCAGCGAGTGTCCATTTGATTCTGAATGGGTTGTTAGGTACAATGTTGGGATATTATGCGTTTCCAGCGATTCTTATCGGTTTATTCTTTCAAGCGATTATGTTTCAGCATGGTGGTTTATCCACTTTAGGGGTAAACGCCACGATGTTTGGCGTACCGGCACTTTTGGCGTATCATCTATTTCAATTGCGCCTACTATTCGATAAAGATAATCGAGTGGTAACGGGTTTGTTTGCCTTTATCGGGGGGGCGGGAGGTTTAGGTATAGCTACGCTGATATTTTTTGGTTTAGTGATTACTAATATTCCCGCGACTATAGATGTGTCAGCCGAACGAACAGCAATTTCCGGATTAGTTTTGGCTCATATCCCACTGATGGCAATTGAGGGCGCGTTTACGACAGCCGTGGCTCTGTTTTTGAAACAAGTCAAACCTGAATTGTTGGAGAGTTGATGAAACACGGACTGGATTTTTATGCCAATTTAGACTCTTCGATTCATCGTTGGGAACCCCGTTGTAAACTGATTGGCTTATTTAGCTTAATTTTTGCGTTTTCATTCGTTGAACAGTTGAGTTTGCTTCCAGGGCTGTTGATGGTGACGCTGGTGTATTATCGCCTCTCCAGATTACCTCTGTCGTTTTTGCGATCGCGGCTGCGCTACCCTGGTTTTTTTTTGCTGGCGATTACTCTGCTTTTACCGTTTACCGTGGGTAGTACGGTTATCGTTGAGATAGGTATTTTGAGTCTATATAAAGAGGGAATCGTGGCGCTAGCGCTGATTGCGACTCGATTTTTATGTATTCTCACCGTGAGTTTAATTCTGTTTGGTACAGCCCCGTTTTTGAGTACCGTCAAAGCTATGCGATCGCTGGGACTTCCGGCGGTACTGGCGGATATGACGCTGTTGACGTACCGCTATATCGAACAGTTTGGTGAAGATTTAATCAAAATGAAACGGGCGATGCAATTGCGCGGGTTTCGGGCGACTCGTTTGTCTCGCCGTAATCTGAATGTGCTGGCGTCTCTGGTGGGTAGCTTATTGGTTCGCAGTTACAACCAATCCCAGCAGGTTTATCAAGCGATGATATTACGCGGGTACGGTTATACCCTGAAACATCGTAAACCGCCTATTAGCATAAATCGGGTTTCTCGTGGGGATTTAATTGCGGTGGGGATCACCTTGGCGATCGCCCTTGGGTTCGTCGTTGCTGAAATTCTGCTACAAAGGCGGTAATAACCGGAAACCTTTTCTCCAATCCTTACCAATGACGAATGACATAAACAAATGACAAATGACGAATTATGAGACCACAACAACAACTTGTATCTAACCCAGACAGTGCTAGAGAACCGGCGATCGCGATTTCTGGTTTGAGTTTCTCCTATCCAGATAGACCTGAGGTTTTAGAAGACGTAAATTTTAATATATATCCTGAAGAACGAGTCGGTTTAATTGGACCCAATGGTGCGGGGAAAACAACGTTATTCCTCTCAATCTGCGGTATTTTAACACCAAACTCTGGAGACATTGACTTATTTGGACAACCCGTTGTTGTGGGTGAGTTTCGCCCGGAGATCGGCTTGGTGTTTCAGAATCCTAACGATCAGTTATTATTACCATCAGTATGGGAAGATGTCGCCTTTGGTCCACAGAATATGGGGATGTCAGGGGATGAGGTTAACCATCGGGTTCAACATGCGCTGTCTCTGGCTGGTGTGGAAACCCTAGCAGAACGAGTACCGCACAATCTTTCTGGAGGTGAGAAATGTATGGTTGCGATCGCGGGCGTGTTAGCCATGCGTCCCCAATTGGTTTTGTACGATGAACCCAGCGCTAACCTAGACATGCGCTATCGTCGTCGCGTGATCAATTTTCTCCAAACCGCCCAGCAAACGATTCTGATTTCTTCCCATGACTTAGAACTAATTATCGAAGTGTGCGATCGCGTGCTTTTACTCAATGAAGGACGAATTATTGCTGATGGAACTCCTCAGCACATTATGGCAGATGAATCCTTAATGAACGCTCATGGTTTAGAGGTGCCGCACTCCTTGCGTTCTCATCATCAGTAGCTAAAAACCATAGTGTCAGACATCTGAATCCGCGTAAGCGCCCGTTATGGATGAAAGAAATCATGGTGATACAAAAATCCCCGACTTAAAGTCAGGGACGATAGTGTGAGGAGTGCATGAAAAAATGGACTTAGACAGGGTTGGAGTGGCTGAGGTGGGATAAGGCTATCGTTTTGGTTATCGCAGCCAATTGCCCAACTCACCTTTAACAGGCTTAGACTTTATGCTTATCTTTACGGCGAGAAGCAATACCCACAGCCGCAACTAATCCTAACCCAGCTAATGTCGCGGGTTCAGGAACGGCTTCACTGGCTTGAGGCGCCCTTATTAGTTCAGGTAAATTGCCATTGAAGAGATAGTTATTGGATTGTCCCCCTCCCGTTAACGAAGCGGCAATTAAGTTACCGTTAATTTGAGCATTGTTAAAGTTGAAAGTAGCGGTAGGCGCCAAAATACTGCCTTCAATTCCTATGCCACTGGCTGATAGGTTCGTGGCTTCATAGAAGTTGTAGATGACTTTCTGTCGCTGATCAATACCACCATTGATATTGAACCTAAAGTTTTGTAAGGATGCCTCAAGTCCACTAATATTTACAATGGCAGTTGAACCTGAAGCTACATTAAGATTGAAGCTGCTAGCCTCGCTTAAATCCGACGCACTTAGATGAAAGATATTCTGGTCTTCATTTGAACCATTTAACGTAATTCCACCCCACGATGTTACTTCTGTCGTACCAGTAGCCTCTAACCCTGCCCAGAATTGAGATAATCCTCGTAATTCCTGACTGGCTGCAGCAAAGTCAATGGGATTATCTTGGCGCAGCGTCCCCCCATTTTGCAGGGTTACATTGGTCAGTTCTGCTGTTTCCCCATAAACCGTATTACCTCGAACTTGACCGTTGCTGAAGATTAAATTATCACCAACAATTAAGACATCGCCATTGTTTCCCTCTTTCGGAAGTTCCATTCCCGCATAAAAATTTGTGAATGTGGCATTTCCAGCAATGGCGACCTTCCCCTCAGAATCAGTATTACTCTGATTCACATCACCGAGCACAAATAAGTTATATTCAAAAATATTTGCGAGACTAATTGCACTAGCCTGGGTAGATAGCGCTAGTACTATCGTTGCTGCCATTGATAAGGGAGCTACCAATTTACTTAAACGCGAAAAAGTTTTAGTGTTCATGTCAACAATTAAAGGGTGTACTGGGCGCTGCGTTTCAGGTATAGCTTTTCAGCAATTCTGTTGGGTTAGATGCTGAACCTTACCTTTTCTCAGTTGTTTTAATCTTATTCAAAAACCTGACGAGATGTCATTATAAATCAACGGAGAACATCAAGTCTTCATGGTTTTGATTCCCTTTGTGAACCCCCAATGAATTTTTATGCGACGACAAGCTGTAAGTCCCTGGATATTTAAACCTTAATGCCAACAACTGCAAAATCCTTGCCCATCCTACATAAAATAAACTATTCTACGCATCGAGATAAAATCTCTAAACGGAGAATAGTTTGTTGATATATTACTGAGTAGCTATAAAGTGGGGGAGGTCTCAATACTGCTCGGATAAGCCTGCTTCCCCTGCTTCCAGACGCGCCATGGCGCGTCTCTACATTGCTTCCCCTGCTTCCTTTGATGGACAACCTTCCTTAACCGAGCAGTATTGGGGCAGGTCTATCTTTGTCTCAGGGTTTAATCATGGACGCTAATGTCCGTTGAGTCTGAGGTAGATGATAATTATGGGATACCTCAGAAGTCTTAACATCTGGTATGACAGTCATTGGATGAGCTGGCGACATGTGAGACGGTGGCATTTGCTTCATTTCTTGGACTTTAAGCAAAATTAAATATTCATAGAAGGCTTGCAAGGTACACCAAGCCATTCCCGCTTTGCCATCCAGACAACCACCGAGGAAGAAATACATATAAATCCACCGTAACAGGGGTCTAAACGGTAAGCGTAGGGATAAATCTTTGAGCGCTCGACGCCGTTCGACTTCCGAGCGACCAAAGAATAAGTTCCACCAATTGACGTTTCCCTGTTGTAACTGACGGAGTGTCTCAGTTGCTTCATCGGTGGAGTAGCGATTGTGCTTTTCTATCCAACGACTCAAGCCTTTACTACAGGTATAGTGAGGATAGGTTTCTTGCAGAAAACTCGTTGCTCCAGTACAAACTTCCCGTTCCGTATGACCGTAATCGGTGAACCAAACTTTTCCTTTTTTGAAAAAACGCATTTGGTAACGGGGATATTGGGTACTGTGGCGAATCCATTTCCCCATAAACATTACTCGTTCTGCCACATAATAGCCAACCGCATTTGGGCGTTTTATCGCCGCTAAACACTCTTGAAACAGTTGAGGGGTCATCCGCTCATCTGCTTCTAAGATATAAACCCATTCATACTTCGTGGGAATAGCTTCTAGCATCCAGGTTCGTTGCTTGCCATGGCTCTCAAACTGATGTTGCACGATACGAACCGGATAGCGGGAGGCAATTTCTACGGTGTGGTCTGTACTGTAGGAATCTACCACGATGACATCATCCGATAACTGTGCCGATTCAATACAAGCGGCAATATCTAGTTCTTCGTTGTGGGTGAGAATGTAGATGGAAAACATAAGTTAAAAAGTGAGTGAACGATTAAACGAGTGGCAGATTCCTTTACATAGACTAGTACTGCTATCTGGGAAGTCAAACGTTATACTGTAGAGGCGGGTGCAAGTCGCTCAGGAAAGCTTGAAACCGATAACATATCCATAAAAACCGCCTTTAGTTACAAGTCAAAACTAGGCTTTGAGCCTAGTCGAAGGGTCAAAAGAATTTTTTACACTAATTATATTTTGAGGGGTTTTCCATCCCTGTGTCTAGAGCTTTCCCCAATCTTTGTACAATCTTTACATTGGCTTACTCAGTCTAACATTGCAGTAAAGTAGCTTCCGACAGGAAGAGGCTTTGCTTCAAATACTCACGCTTTGGCATACAATAGAAAGGTTGTGCAAAATTCGTGAACTGACGACCATGGCTGTACCAAAGAAGAAAACATCAAAGTCAAAACGAGACAAACGCAGGGCTAACTGGAGGCGCAAGGCATCCTTGGAAGCCCAGAAAGCCCTATCTCTTGGGAAGGCAATTCTGAGTGGACGTTCGACGTTTGTCTATCCGAGTGAAGAAGAAGAGGAAGAAGAAGCCTAGTGCAGGGTGGGACAAGGCAAGTGAACACCTCTGTTGATGGAGTACAGATGGGGAGTAGAGCGGTAGCATGATACCTATCTACTCTCTAGGTCGCAGCGTTAGGTTAAACTATGATCGGGAAATTTTTCCAAAAACCGGAACCGGAACAGAGCGATCGCGTGCCTCCGGGTCAGTTCTTGACCAAGGGGTTCCCGGTTCTAACCTATGGTAATACTCCCCAAGTCAACATTGATGACTGGGAATTTCGGGTTTGGGGTTTGGCTACACCCAAGACTTGGCGTTGGTCAGATTTTATGGCAATGCCTCAACATGATTTTACTAAGGATTTTCATTGTGTGACCCGTTGGTCAAAACTGGATGTGCAATGGACGGGGATCAAGGTAACCGACTTTATGCGTCAGGTGGAACTTGACCCGAAAGCTACCCATATCTTGCAACATTGCTATGGCGGCTACACCACAAACCTGACATTGGACGAGTTTGTGCGTGAGGATAACTTTTTTGCCCATACCCTGTTCGGTGAACCTTTACCTCCAGAACATGGGGGTCCGGTGCGTTTAGTAGTTCCCCACCTGTATGCTTGGAAAAGCGCGAAGTGGATTAATGGTTTAGAGTTTTTTGACCACGAGGAATCGGGGTTCTGGGAACGTAATGGTTATCACCGCCGAGGTGAACCTTGGGCAGAGGAGCGCTATAGTTCCTGAGCAATAAGCTGATGTGCCTCTAAGATAGCAGGGGTGCAAGATGACTCAAATAATCCCGATTTGAGCTATTGACAAGGGCGGTGTTTTTCTGGGATACTTACTTCATAATGGGAAAATGTGCCCGCCTGTAGGGTCTGATTTCATCCCTATTCAAAAGAACTTCTAATTCTCTAAGTAACTCCCCTAATTATCCTGAGTAGAAGCACAATCTCTGAATCAGTTAAAGTTAGCCCGGAAAACGGGATGCTGCTGACAGGGATTGACGACTTCTTATGAATCGACAGGCTTTGATCGTTGGGATTAATACTTACGATACTCAGCACCTGAAAAACTTGACATCACCGGCGAAGGATGCGGATGCGATCGCGCAACTCCTGATTGATCGCGGTAATGTCCAAGTCAGGCGACTTCCAGCTTTCAACACTCCTGTCGATTCAACTACCCCAATTCGAGTTAAGCTGCTACGCAGCTTAATTGTATAATATAAAGACAAGGTAAAGAGCGCGGTCGCCAGGATATGCCAGCTAAAAATCATCTGTCTCAAGAGCAGAAAGAAAGACTGATTAAACTCCTAAAGGAAGCTAATGAGTATT